>DILC01000028.1 GCA_002424865.1 Rhodocyclaceae bacterium UBA5602
CCGTATCCCTCAATCGCCGTGACTGCCCCGCTTGATCCCTACCGCCGCCGCCTGATCTCAGCTGCCGCCCTGGCCGCAACGGGCAGTGCCTTGTCTGCTGTCGGCATGCCACTGGCAGCACTGGCCGCGGGGCGCGCATCAGGCGCGGTCACCGGCTTTACCGCATTGCCTGTATCCACAACAGACGCCGTGAGTGTTGCGCCTGGCCATCAAGCCAGCCTGCTTTATGCCTGGGGGGATCCGATTTCCGCAGCCCCCCAGGCTCGCGCGGATGCTTCAGACACGGCAAGCGAACAAAGCCAGCAAGCAGGCATGCACCATGATGGCATGCATTACTTCCCGTTCATCGAGAACGGCCGTCCCTCTTCAGCGCATGGCCTGCTGTGTGTCAACCATGAATACACGGACGATGGCCTGCTGCATGTCGGCGGCATGGCCAACTGGGATGCGGCCAAAGTGGCCAAGGCAAAAGCGGCCGTCGGCGTCTCGATCATTGAGATCAGGCGCGCTAAAAATGGCTGGCAGGTGGTGCGCCCATCGAGCTGGGCGCGGCGCATCACGGCGGACACGCCCTGCCGCATCGCAGGCCCGGCGCGTGGCCATCCGGCGATGCGCACAGCCATGGATACACGCGGCGAATATGTCATCGGCACGCTGGATAATTGCGCCATGGGTTTTACGCCCTGGGGCACTTACCTGACTTGCGAGGAAAACTTCAATGGCTACTTCAAGGCGGGCAAGACGCCGAGCAAGGATCAACAACGTTACGGCCTCAGCGAAAAAACAGCCGGCTGGCGCTGGCATGAGGTAGATGAGCGCTTTGAGCTGACACAGCACCCGAACGAAGCCAACCGCTTTGGCTGGGTGGTCGAAATTGACCCTTGGCGGCCCGATCAAGCACCCGTCAAGCGCACTGCGCTGGGCCGCTTCAAGCACGAAGGCGCTACCGTCACCCAGGCGAAGGATGGCCGCGTTGTCGTGTATATGGGGGACGATGAGCGCTTCGAGTACATCTACAAATTTGTCTCGCGTGATCGCTACCAAGGGCAAGCAGGGAACGATCTGCTCGACCATGGCACGCTGTACGTCGCCCGGTTCGATGATGACGGCCAGGGCTGCTGGTTGCCGCTGGTGCATGGCGAAAAGTATGCGCAGGGCGCCTTGTCCGCCGAATACGGCTTTGCCGACCAGGGCGAGGTGGCCATCCGCTGCCGCCAGGCCGCCGATATTGCGGGCGCGACAAAAATGGACAGGCCGGAATGGATCGCCGTGCATCCGCACACGGGTGAGGCATATGTGACGCTGACCAACAACAGCCAGCGCGACGCCAATGCTGACCGCGCGCCTGACCATCATGTCAATGCGGCCAACCCGCGCGCGGCGAATATGTTCGGCCACATTGTGCGCTGGCGCGAAACTGGCCACGACGCGGCTGCCACGCAATTCACCTGGGATATTTTCGCCCTGGCTGGCGACCCGCAAAACGCTGATGGCGGCAAGCGGGGCAATATCAAGGGCGATGCTTATGCCAACCCGGACGGCTTGTGGTTCGATCCGGCAGGGCGCTTGTGGATACAAACGGATGTTTCCACGAGCTCACTCAATCAGGGCGGCTTCACCCATTTTGGCAACAATCAAATGCTGGTTGCCGATGTGCATAGCGGCGAGACCCACCGCTTCCTGACCGGCCCCAAGGGTTGCGAGCTGACCGGCATCACAGCCACGCCCGATGGCCGCACGTTGTTCGTGAATATCCAACATCCCGGCGAGACAGGCGGGGGACGCTCTGATCCGGCTCGCCCGATGGCAGTTTCCGCCTGGCCAGCCAATCAGTTTCCGCAAGCCGTGGGTGGCCGCCCCCGCTCGGCCACGCTGGCCATCACGCGCGAGGATGGGAAAACCCTATTTGCTTGATTGATTGACCAGGCACGCGAATGCATGAACCGTTCGGGCTGAAGCAAGCCTGGGCAAGGTTTAAAACTTCATCGTGCCGAACCAACAGCAGCGAGCGGTGCAACTGAGCGATAACTGAGAAGCAAATAACCCGCCCCGCTCATTGGCCAGAGAGAGGATAATGCCACGCCTGCGTTTGCCTTTTCCGGGCGAAATACTTTCTCACCCCACCCCGCCAACTTCATGCCCTCTGCTTCAACCTCTGCCCCTGATTCCGTGTGCGATTCTGCGCTTGATACGCTGCACCGTACGTTTGGCTATAGCACTTTTCGTGGCCCGCAGGCCGAAATCATTGACCACATTGTCATGGGTGGCGATGCCCTGGTGCTCATGCCCACAGGCGGTGGCAAATCGCTCTGTTACCAAATCCCCGCCCTGTTGCGCAGCGGCACGGCCGTGGTGGTCTCGCCACTCATTGCGCTCATGCAAAACCAGGTGGATGCCCTGCTGCAAGCGGGCGTGCGGGCGGCCTATCTCAACTCATCGCTGGATTACGCCACCGCTAACGCCACCGAACAAAAAGTATTGAATGGCGAACTGGATTTAATTTATGTTGCCCCGGAGCGCCTGCTCACCGAGCGTTTTTTAAACCTGCTCGACCGCCTCGGCCGGCAAGGCCGGATCGCCCTGTTTGCCATTGACGAAGCGCATTGCGTCTCGCAATGGGGGCATGATTTCCGCCCGGAATACATTCAGCTCTCAGCCCTGCACGAGCGGTACCCGAAGATCCCGCGCATCGCGCTCACCGCCACGGCCGATGCGCTCACGCGGCAGGAAATTGTGACGCGGCTGGGTCTTGATAGCGCACGGACTTTCATTTCCAGCTTTGATCGGCCGAACATCCGTTATCTGGTGGCCGAGCGGGATAACCCACGGCAGCAATTGCTGGAATTTCTGGCCGGCCACCAAAATGAAGCGGGCATTGTGTATTGCCTGTCGCGCAAGAAAGTGGATGAAACGGCCGCTTGGCTCACTGCGCAAGGGTTTAACGCTTTGCCTTATCACGCCGGGCTGGACGCGGCCACCCGGCAAGCGAATCAACAAAAATTTTTGCGCGATGCGCCCGTCATCATGGTAGCCACCATTGCCTTTGGCATGGGCATAGACAAACCCGATGTGCGCTTTGTTGCGCATCTGGATTTGCCCAAAAGCCTGGAAGCTTATTATCAAGAAACCGGCCGCGCCGGGCGCGATGGCGAGCCGGCCGAAGCATGGATGGTGTATGGCCTCAATGACGTCGTCATTCATCGCCAGCGCATTGACGAATCCGCCGCCGGTGAAGAACAAAAACGCGTGGAACGCGGCAAACTCGATGCCCTTTTGGCCTGGTGCGAAACCACCGATTGCCGACGCGTGTTCTTGCTCAACTACTTTAGCGAAGCCGCCACCCCTTGCCATAACTGCGACACGTGCCTGAATCCTCCTGAAATCTGGGATGGCACCCAGGCGGCGCGCAAGGCTTTGTCTGCCGCTTTGCGCACGGGACAACGCTTTGGCGCCGGACATTTAATTGATATCTTGCGCGGCAAAGCCACCGATAAAGTCAAGCAGTTCGGCCATCAGGAACTGCCGACATTTGGCGTCGGCGCGGATATGGACGACCGCGGCTGGCGTAGCGTATTCCGTCAATTGCTCGCAGCTGGCCTTCTGCACGCCGATGTACAAGCCTATGGCGCCTTGCATCTGACTGAATCGGCTCGCCCCCTGCTGCGCGGCGAGAGCACGCTGGCGCTGCGCCGGGCAGAACGCAAGATTAAAAAGTCGGCTTTGGCGGGACGGCGGCAAGGCGCGAGTTCGACTTCAATCGCCGCCGCCCCGGCCAATCCCGGCCACGGCCCCCTCATCGACGCCCTGCGCACCTGGCGCGCAGCGCTTGCCCGCGAACAAGGCGTGCCCGCCTATGTGATCTTGCACGACCGCACCCTGCTGGAACTGGCCGCACGGCAACCACGCTCGACTGAGGAATTGCTCGATGTGCCAGGCATTGGCCAGGCCAAGGCCGAGCGTTACGGAGAAGCCCTGCTCAGGGTATTGGTCCAGCACCCGGATACAGAATTTTCCCCTGCAAATTAAGCGCAGATTGGGCTGACGGGCGATAATACGCACTCGTCCGTAACAATAAACAAAGGACGGTAAATAAGTGCCCGTCAAACACCTGAAGCGACTATCGTCCATAACTCCTGGACACAGTTTGCGTTCATAGCGGCAAATGGCTTTAACCTTAATGATTTAAATCAGCATCCCGAGAAAGAACTGAATGACACGCGTTGATGATTTTCGTCTCAAATTAGGCTCACACGAACTAGTGCCCATCATGATCGGCGGCATGGGCGTGGATATTTCCACCGTCTCGCTCGCGCTGGAAGTTGCGCGCTTAGGCGGTGTGGGCCATATTTCGGATGCCATGGTACCCACGGTTTCCGACCGGCGCTTTAATACCAAGTTCGTCAAAGACAAACTTCAGCTCTACAAACTCAACGTTGCAAATCCTGATAAATCCAGCGTCAAATTTGACTTGGGCGTATTAGCTGAAGCCACCGCGCTGCATGTGCGCCATGCCATGGATGCCAAGCAGGGCAGCGGCATGATTTTTGTGAATTGCATGGAAAAGCTGACCATGAACGCGCCCAAGGAAACGCTGCGCGTGCGCATGGGCGCCGCCATGGATGCCGGCATTGATGGCATTACCCTCTCAGCCGGCCTGCATCTGGGCAGCTTTGCCCTGATTGAGGACCATCCCCGCTTTCGCGATGTCAAACTGGGCATTATTGTTTCTTCCTTGCGCGCCTTGCAGATTTTCCTCAAAAAAAATGCGCGCCTCGACCGCCTGCCTGATTACATCGTCATTGAAGGCCCGTTAGCGGGCGGACACCTGGGCTTTGGCATGGACTGGGCAGAATATGACCTGGCCACCATTTTTGTTGAAATTCGCGACTGGCTTGCCGAGCAAAACCTATCCATTCCCTTGATTCCCGCAGGCGGCATTTTTACCGGGTCGGACGCAACCGGCTTTTTAGCCCAGGGAGCTGCGGCTGTTCAGGTCGCCACGCGCTTTACCGTCACCCATGAATGCGGCCTGCCGGATAGCGTCAAGCAGGAATACTTAAAAGCCAGCGAAGAAGACATTGTGGTGAATACCATTTCACCCACGGGTTATCCCATGCGCATGCTGAAAAACAGCCCGGCCATTGGCGATGGCATACGCCCCAACTGCGAAGCCTATGGCTATTTGCTCGACGCCAATGGCAATTGCCAGTACATCGACGCTTACAACCGCGAAGTGGCACTGCATCCCGACGCGAAAAAAATCCGCGTATGGGATAAAACCTGCCTTTGCACGCAGATGCGCAACTTTGATTGCTGGACCTGTGGCCAAGCCACCTACCGCTTGAAAGACACGACGGTGCGCCAGGCCAATGGCGACTATCAACTCTTGACCGCTGAACATGTTTTCCAGGATTACCAGTTCAGCACCAACAACGAGATTGCACTGCCTAAGGTTTAGCGGGAAAAGGCGGCATTCAGTCAAGTTCCTGCAGTCAAGTCCCTGTTATGCCGGCGCAGCTTCGGCTTATCCCCCGGTCGATCAGCACAGGACATGATGCCATATGCTGAGCCCATATTGAGCCTTATGCAAGATGGAATAACAGGGCGGCAGGGACTAAAGCCAGCGTTAAAAACAAGCCCCTCTTTTTGCTGCAAGAGGGGCTTCATGCATCCCCGTCAGGGTATGCAAACCAAATGGCTAATCAACAAAGCGCCAAGGAACGCTGGAATTCCTTCACTGCCGCCCGGGCTTCCCTGGCAGCGTCCGGCACTTCAGGAAGGGCTGCACAATAAGTGTCAATGGCTTTATCTGCGAGTGGCTCCCATTTGGCTATCCAGGTTTTAATTACTTCGGCATTTCCCGGTTTCTCAAGCGTCATTTTGACAAGCGCTGCAGCCCACCGGCGGTGACGAGTAGCGTCCAAAAGCTGGCTGTCCGTCAGCATGCCTAACAATGTGTCATTATTGTGGCGACCTGCTTCGCCCAATTTACGCATCACAGCCTCTTCTATCGCTGGCTTGGCGACTAAATTCAGCGCAACAAATGCCTCACCCCAATCCCAGGCAGTAAGCACTTTCTCCATGAGTTCCCGGAAACCCTGCCAAGCTGGATCCTTTTCCCAATAGGCTCGCTCATCAGCACCCAACCCCTTGCCCGTGTGCGTCAATGAAAGCTCTTTGGTACGGTAGGCCGCATGACTCAACCAGCGAAAGGCGTCTGCGGCTTGAAAAGCGGCACAGTTGGTAATGGTGCTGGCAGGCGACATTTGCTGCAAATAGGCAGATGCCATTTGCAAGGTATGGAAAAGATAGCGGCTTGGGGTGTACAGTCTTGCCAGCGTACCGACCCACTGCGGGTCAAGCGCCTTGTCGTGCTCTCGCTCATTAAATTGATTAAAAAGACCAAATACATAAGTTTCCTGGCCATCCTGCAACATGTTATAGGTACGATAGACCAACTCGTCAGGATCACGAAAAGCATTCCAGTCGTCATGTTGCAGCGGGCTGCCATTGCGGTATTTTTTGTACCAGCGGTTCATGGCAAGATCAGGATCCAGGTCATAAGGCGCATTCGCATCCCTGGTGTTGTATAGAAGATTGGTAGAAACAATCTCATATTCACTCGGCTTGCGCCGACGGCCTGCAAGATAACTCCACGTTTTAAGAGGCTTTAATACTTCGGCTCCGCTCATTTCTCCCACTCCTTTATAAATATAAAAGCGTATTACAAATGTTTGACATGGTGGAACCGAACACAGTCAGACTGCGTATCGATCCGCCCGGCAAAAGAGGCGAGGTCTATTTCGATTTCGCTCATATCGAAAGGACGGCCAAGCATTTCTTCGATCGTTTCACGCTTGATGAACATTTCGTCATCCGTTTGGATACGCAAATAAGCCACTTTATCCTCAACAGTGATTGTCTTGCCGGGGTTATCAATTTCAGCTGCCTCGGCTACCGCGCGAGCCAAATTACCCTGCCGCATGACCGGCCCAACTTTGTTGTTGTAAGCTTTCGATACATCACTCATAGAAGCTCCTCTTTTATTTTTCGTTAGACTGCAAATCGTCTATGCAACATCAATTGCTGTTAATCAGCTACTACGTATGCGCAAACAGCGGCACAACACCCTCCGTATCAACAAGTACATCGTCACCTTCAATCTTGACTGGATAGCTTGCCAAACTTGCATCTGAGGGGTTAATGCCAGCGCCTGTTTGTGCATCAAATATCCACTGGTGCGCCCGGCAGGCTAAGGTTTTTCCATCAAAAGTCCCTTCCACCAGAAGGATGTCCTGGTGGGGACAGATTCCCTGATAGGCATGAACTACCCCGCCATCCAGAGCCGCTAACAAGACCTCCTGACCATCTACCTGAAAAGACTCCATCTCTCCCTCCCACAGATCATCCAGTTTGCAGACTTTTTTAAATGCCATTTTTTATTTACTCTTATCGTTTCAATTTAATGTGTATTGAACCTAAAAACTGCAGTTGGACGCATCCGAGTGCGCTCACCCGGTGATGTTCGCAAATAGCACGAAAGTCATTCGCCATTAGTCGGTTGAACATCTGATCAGCGGTCAACTGCGGTTTCTAGGTTGAATAGTCCCGCCGAGGCAGCTGGTTACTCCCAGACCACTTCAATGCACTCCATCGGTTTTAGGCCCGCATCACAAACTTTCAATGTTTTCGGGAAAGGCTCCGCTGAGCCTTGACGACGGACTCTCATGCCACATCCTGGGCGGGCGGCAACACGTCGCCCAACGGAGTGGTAAGCCGCGGCGACGGCTACCTCATCCATGGTGCTTTCCGTATCCACAGAAATAAGCTGCAGAACAAAATCGCCTTGAAAATTTGACGTTAAAGGAAATTGCGCCATTTTTTATAAACTCCTCTTGTATTGGTTAAAGAGTGAATGCGAAGGAACACTAAAGAAGGAAGAAGGCTGCTTAAATACAGATAAGCATGCCTTCAGGATTCCCTGCGGAGTTATGTGGTTTTATGCAGCGGCCTTTTGACGGGCGGCGCGAATCTTTTCCACCCACGCATAGTTATGCGCATCGTCACCTATCTCACCTGGTTGAAGACTCATATAGGCAAGTGCACCTTCGAGGGTCGGCGGCTGAATCATGCCTGCGGCGAATCGATCAATCAGCGACAGATGGCCAGCGTAACGCTCCGGTTCTTCTTCAAAGCACCATTTGCAACCCTCCGAGCAAAAGTGGTAGCTCCTGCCTTTGTATTCCAACGGGAAATCACGAACTTTCCAGGCAGGCCCCGGAACCGAAGCAATGGGTAATTGGCACATGTTGCAAAGCATGGGCAGGGTTTCTGGATAGGTGAGATCCTTTCTCCCTTCCAGCAAGTTATCGGTGATGACATCCCATACCGCACCGAAGTTCTCTGACCATCCCGGGTATTTTTCCTCAAGCCATGCACGATCTTCAGGAGTAACGCCCGCCGGGTTATTCCACCACATGATGGGACGCCAGAACCAGAAGCCCATTTGCATGGCATGGCTGGCATTATCCAGGTCGGCAACCAACTGATCCCAATACCAGGGTTTATCCAGCCCCAAGTCCAGCAATGCACGTTCAAACTGGCTCACAATCCATTCCAGCATGAACTCTTTGAAGGACATTTTGCGCTCAGCCACCGGCGTAAAATAATCCATCGCGGCGCCTGTCACCGCAGCAAACAGTTTCCACGCCCGCCAGATCATCATATCGATCACCCGCTGAGCTTCTTTCTTTTTCCCATTGGCAATCAATATTGAAACCAGCGGCCCACCGATTTGCGCATGACGGGATTCATCCGTCTGGATACTCGAAATCATGTTCGAGAACGTCCAATCACCGACTTTTGCGGCATCTGCGGCAAGCCCCAGAAACTGCATGTTGGTAAATCCTGTTTCAAAAGCAAAGGTTAACCCCAAAGCGACTTCTGACGCACCGCGCGTTACCATCATGTCATCAAACAGATGGCGCGCCGCCACAATAGCCCAATGATTGGTATCGGCGGATTTGTGCGCCCAGTCGAACTGGCGGTCTTTAGAACAAAGCTCGTGCGGGAAATAGAGTTGAAGCTGCGCATGACGCATTTCATCCAGCATGCCCAGTGTGGCCATGTTGCGCATGCCAGGGGCTTTGCCGAAGCGCGCCATGCGCGCTTCGGCCGTAGAGGCGGAATATTCAGCACGGGGAAAAGCGCCATAATGAAGCTTTAGTACCGATTGCCAGCCCGGATCGGATTTTTCATATATCTGGCCGCGCTCAAGCGCGGCCTTGATTGAGTAGACGCCAGCGTCTTTTTCTCTTTGAACTTTTACATACTCTGGATAAGTCTGCTTGTAGGGCTCATCATAGCCCTCCCAGTCGGACAGGGGAATGCCCATACTGCCAGACATTTCCGGCGGGAACAATTCATCTTCTTGAACATAGCTTGGCATCCAATTTGTTGTCCGCGCAAGATTGTACCAATCCAGTCTGCCTAGTATCGCCACGATTCTCTCTCCTCTAATTCGACTATTATTTTGTCGTTGTATGGATAAATAGCTGATCCCGGCCGCTAGCGCGACGCTGAAACGCTAATTTAATCTGCACATAAAACCTCGATTTTTGGGTTTTTTCAGGCAGACGGGTCAATGATATTTTTTGTGAAAAATATTTTTGTTGACATAGGTCAACTGTTTCATTTCTTTAAAAAAAAATCGTACGGATCGGCGATGCTTTTCATCCTGTCGATTGATGACGAACATAGAAAAAACAAAATCCCTCTCCATTTTCCGCTGTTTTCGAAGCAACACGCGGCATGGATCAGTTTAATGTTGTCCATCACCATATCGCCAGCGCCGACTTTTTCGCGCGATTCCACCCTTGTCTTAACATTGCGACCTGATCGGCATAGGAGGCAGCCATTATCGGCTGCGCCCCT
>DILC01000033.1:0-23979 GCA_002424865.1 Rhodocyclaceae bacterium UBA5602
GCCTGCGTCGCGAATTCCCGCCTCGCCCCTCGCGGGAAGGCTTCTATCCGGCTTGCTTCGCCCGGCTATTGCCCAGCGCGCTTGCCTGAGTATTTCACGCTAGAAACTGCGGAGACCGCGATGCAAATCGACTGGACGACATTCGTACTTGAGATCATCAACTTCCTCATCCTGCTGTGGCTGCTGCAGCATTTCTTCTATCGTCCGGTGCTGGCCATGCTCGATGCGCGCCGGGAAAAGGTGCAGGCGATCAAGGGCGAAGCGGATACCCTGCGGCGTGAAGCCGAAAACCTGAAGGCGCAATACGAGGGTCGTCTGGCCGACTGGAATGCGGAGCGTGAGCAGGCGCGCCAAAAGCTGGCGCAGGAACTGGTTCAGGAACGCGCCAAGCGTCTCGACGAACTCAAGCGCGCACTGGCTGACGAAGAGGCCAAAAGCCGCGCCCGCAGCGATGCGGCAGAGGCTGCGCGGGCGGCTGCTTCAGGGCGGCAGGCCATGAAGGATGCCTATGGTGCAGCAGCGGCCATATTGCAGCGGCTGGCGACACCCACACTGACCCAACGGATCATCCAGGTCTTTTGCGAGGATATTGATACCCTGCCGGAAGCGGAACGCACGACGTTGCGGCAGGCGGTCGCTGCCTTGACTGAGCGCGAGGCGGTGGAAATAACCAGCGCCCACCGGCTGGATGGGCTGGCGCGGTCGGCGCTGAGCGCAGCCCTGGCGAAGGCCGCTGGTCGGCCGCTGGCGGTGCATTTCAGTGAATCGCCGGAACTGATCGGCGGCTTGCGCGCCGCCGTGGGGCAATGTCGGCTTGACGCCAGCCTGGCCGACGAACTGGCATTTTTCCAGCGGCAGGCTAACCATGCTTGAGTCCTTGACGCGTGAGCCCCCAGGCCGCCCGCCAGACTACCGCTTTGGCCTGCGCCTGGCGGAGCGTGGCAGCGTGGTCGGGGTTGGCGATGGCATCGCCTGGGTGAGCGGCCTGCCATCGGCACAGCTCGATGAACTGATCTATTTTGACGATGGCAGTACCGCGCTGGTATTCCAGCTGGCGGAGCATCTGCTCGGCGCGATCCTGCTGTCGCAGCAGCATGGCCTTACCGCGGGCATGGCCGTGCAGCGGACAGGCCACCGTCTGAAAGTCGGCGTTGGCGATACGCTGCTCGGCCGCGTGATAGACCCGCTGGGCAACCCGCTGGATGGGTTGGCGCCAGCGGAAACAACCGAATCCCGATTCCTTGAAGCGGCCGCACCGCCGATCGTGGAACGCGATTTCGTCACCCAACCTCTTTACACCGGCAGCAAGATTGTTGACACCCTGATCCCCATCGGCAAGGGGCAGCGCCAGCTGGTCGTGGGGGATGACGGCATGGGCAAGAGCGCATTCGTCCTCGATACCGTCATCAACCAAAAAGGACGCAATGTGCTGTGCGTGGTCGTGGTCATCGGGCAGCCGCGTTCTGCCGTGGCGGCGACCATTGAGGCGCTCAACAGCGCCGACGCGCTGCAATACACCGTCGTCGTGGTAGCCGAAGCCGATGCCTTGCCCGGCTTTCGCTACCTTGCGCCGTTCGCCGGGTGCGCGATTGCCGAACACTGGATGCGTGCCGGGCGCGACACTTTGGTGGTGTATGACGACCTCACGCGCCATGCCCAGTCCTACCGCGAATTATCACTGCTGTTGCGCCGCCCGCCAGGGCGCGAGGCTTATCCCGGCGACATCTTCTATCTGCATTCGCGCCTGCTGGAGCGCTCCGCCGTGCTTGCCCCCGGTTTTGGCGGCGGCAGCATGACCGCTTTGCCGGTGGTCGAGACGCGGCAGGGCGAGATCGCCGCCTATATCCCGACCAATCTGATTTCGATTACCGATGGCCAGATCTACTTCGACGGCAAGCTGTTTGCGGCCGGCATGCTGCCAGCCATCGACATTGGCCGTTCGGTTTCGCGGATTGGCGGCAAGGCCCAGCATCCGGCGATCAAGTCAGCGGCGGCAAGGATACGGCTGGATTACCTGCAGTTTCTGGAAATGGAACTCTTCGCCCGGTTCGGTACGCGGGTGGAGGCCGGTATCGAAGAAAAATTGCGCCGCGGACGGTTGCTGCGGGCGCTGCTCAAACAGGATCGCCTCGCGCCACTGTCCGGGCAGGCGCATCTGGCTTGGCTTTTGGCTTACGAGCAGGGGCTGCTGGAGCGCTTTGCGCCGGATGAGGCGGCGGCGAGGCTGCCAAGGCTCTTCGCGCGCATTGCCGAGCGCGGCTTGACGCTCGATGCGCCACAGGAAACCTGGCTGGCTGCCTTGCGGGAATCCCTGGCGGAAACAACATGAGCCAGCGACGCGAGATCGAAGGGCGTCTGGCGCTGTATGGCGACCTGGCAGGCATCATGCGCGCCATGCGCAGCTTTGCGCTGGCCGAACTGCACCGGGTGGCGCGGCGCGAAACGGCGCAGAACGCAGTCATGGAAACCCTGGCCGCAACGCTGCGGGATCTCGCGCCGGTAATCCCCGCGCCGCCTAAATGCACTGGCGATGTCTGGCTGCTGCTCGGCTCGGTGCGCGGGTTTTGCGGCAGCTTCAATGAAGATGTCATGCGCATGTGGCAGGCGGCCGGCGGGCAGGCGGCGCCCGTGGTGGTGGTGGGCGAGCGGCTGGCGGCGGGTCTGGCTGACAATGCATCGCGCTTCGTGGTGCCCGGTCCGCTCGGTGCTGTGGATGCGGCCGCCGCCGTTGACCGGCTGCTGCATGCGCTGGGTGCGGCCCGCCAATTGATGCCTGGCGAGGCGGGCGTGATGATTTGCTACCGTGATGAGACGGCCGCGCGCAGCGAACGCTTGTTGCCGCTGCTAGCGACGATGGCCAATACCCATGCCTTCCTGCCGATGTTGCAAGAGCCCGCCAAGCGTGTGGCAGAGCAGGTCATGACGCATTACCTGTTCCACGCCTTGCTGGCCAGGTTGCTGCATGCCATACGGGTGGAAAACCGCATGCGCCTGACCCAAATGGAAAATGCGCTGCGGCATCTGGAACGCAGCGGCGAAGGTTTGCTGCTGCAACGCAACCGCTTGCGGCAGGAAGAGATCGTCGAAGAGATCGAGGTGATGGTCAGTCAATGAGCGGCTGCGGCTGCAGCCAGCATCGCGGCGCGGCTGGCCGGGGTTTCCAGGCTGATGCGGCCGAGCTTGCCGCTGCGGTAATCGGTCAGGAAAATCATCGCGGCTTTTTCCAGGTCGGGTTCACCGCTGTGGCCTTTGATGAAGCAGCCGCGTTTCTTGGCGACGGCCTCGACCACGCCGATGCCGTCCATGCCTGCGGTATTGAAACCATAACGCTCGGCCATCAGCGCCGGATATTTTTCCAGCAGCAGTGCGCCGAGAAATGCCGCGACCTGTGAATCGATCACCGCATTGCGGCCGATGGCGTGGCTGGCGGCGAGCATGAAGCCGTCGCTGTCGTGCGCGATTTTCGGCCACATCAGACCCGGCGTGTCGGTGATGGTCATGTTCTGGCCCAGGTCCTGGCTCATCTGCGATTTGGTCACCGCCGGTTCATCGCCCACGGCGGCCACGCGGCGCTTGAGCAGCGCGTTCATCAAGGTGGATTTGCCGACATTGGGGATGCCCATGATCAGCATGCGCAGCGGCTTGATGCCATCGTTGCGGTGCGGTGCAAGCGTGCGGCATAGCGCCGGCACACGCGCCGCGTCGCCGGGTTTTTTGCAGGCGATGGCGATGGCCTTGACGCCGGGCTGGGCGTTGTAATAATCCAGCCAGGCGGCGGTGGCGGCGGGGTCGGCCAGGTCGGCCTTGTTGAGCAACTTGAGGCAGGGCCGCTGGCGGTGCAGGCGCAGTTCGCGGATCAGCGGGTTGCTGCTGGCCTCGGGCAGGCGCGCGTCGCAGACTTCGATGACCACGTCGGTGACCGCCATCGTTTCGGCGGCCTTGCGCCGCGCCGAGGTCATGTGGCCGGGAAACCAGTTGATGCTCATCAGGTTTTTTCAGTTCCGTGGTTGATGATGCGGATGGTCTCGTCACCCAGCTTGACGATATCGCCCACGCGCAGCTTGCGGCGGATGCGGTTTTCGACGGCTTTCCCCACGCGTACCGCGCCCTCGCTGATCATGGCTTTGGCTGCGCCGCCCGAAGGGGCGAGTCCGATGAGCTTGAGCAGGACATTGAGCTCAATGAAGTCGCCTTGCAACGGAAAATCGTGAATGGCCAAAAGGGGGCTCCTGAATGAAACAAGGGCACGATTCTACTGCCTGGCGGGCTTGGCTCCGGGCTATTTGTTGACCAGTGCGTCTATGATGCGGATCTTTTAGCGTGAAAAAAACAGAAACGGAGCCCCGTGTGCTATCGAGCGCAGCGAGCCGCTTGGAAGTCCCGCCCTGGGGCGGTGTGTGGGTTTATGCTTGCGCACGTTTTCATCCTCGCGGGTGGGCGTTGGCGACCATGCGCGTTAGCGGGATTGTTTTGCTGCAAAACATCGTCAAGTCTTGTTTTCAAATGGGAGCTCACCATGACTCGGATTGTGCAATCTTCAGGGCAAAAGACTGTAGGCCGCTTTGCCTTATGGCAGTTGGGCTTTCGTCCGTTTTATCTGCTGGCCAGCTTGTTCAGCGCGTTGAGTGTGCTGTTGTGGGCGGCGCAGTTTTTCGGTTATTTGCCATTTGCTTATGTGCCAGGCCCATTGTGGCATGGGCATGAAATGCTGTTTGGCTACACGCTGGCCGTGGTCGCGGGCTTTTTGCTCACTGCCGTCAAAGCATGGACTAACGAATCCACGCCGAGCGGCTTGCCGCTCATGGCTTTGGCGGCGCTGTGGCTGGCCGGCCGCGTGTTGGTGCTAACGCCCTTTGCCTTGGCGGCCATGCTGGCCAATACAGCGTTTCCGCTGGCTATTGCTTGGGCGATTGGCGTGCCGCTGTGGCGCTCGCGCAATGTGCGGAATTATTTTTTTGTCGGCCTGTTGGGGGTCATGAGCGGCCTGGTTTTAATGACGCACCTGGCATTGCAAGGACAGCTTGCCTGCCCGCCCAGGCTCGGGTTGCAGCTGGGTTTGGATGTGGTGCTGTTCATCATGCTGGTGATCGGGGGGCGGGTTATTCCGATGTTTACCAATAAAGGCGTACCAGGCGCTGCGGCTGCGCGTCATGCGGTAGTCGAAAAAATTGCCCTGGGCAGTGTCATTGTCCTGTTTTTTTCCGATCTCTTGTCTTTATCCCCTGTAGTGATTGGTGTGCTTGCCTTGGCGAGTGGCGCCGCGCAGGCGGCACGCCTTTGCTTGTGGAAGCCTTGGCGCACACTGGCGACACCGTTGGTGTGGATACTGCACATGGCCTTTGTGTGGATCGTGATTCATTTGCTCATGCGGGGAGCTACCGAGCTGGGCTGGGTGGCCGGCTCGTATGCAACGCATGCCTTGACGCTGGGCGCGATCGGCAGCTTGACCTTGGGCATGATGACGCGCACGGCGCGCGGCCATACGGCGCGTGCGTTGCTTGCTGACGGCGTGGAGACAACGATGTTTTGGCTGGCGCAAGGGGCGGCGGCTGCGCGGGTTTTTGGCGGCATGGTGTCGCCTGGGCTTTATATGCCGAGCATTCAGCTGTCGGCGCTGCTGTGGGCGGCAGCCTTTGGCTTGTATGTCGTGCGGTATTGGCCGGTGCTCACGCGGCCGCGCCTGGATGGCAAGCCGGGCTAGGCTGCTGGTTTAAGCCCGAAGGTCCAAGGCGCTTTTGGCCGCTACGATAGCGATTTACCCGTGGCATGGCGATTCCCTACAGCAGCAGCGTAGAAACAGCGCGTCATCGCCGCCACCAAGCCGCCACTATCCCGGTAGAATCAGCCCTTTATTTTCTTCATTCTGCTTGCGCTATGACCCATATTACTGACGACGTTCGTATCCGCGAAATCAAAGAACTTTCCCCGCCGGCGCATGTGCTGCGTGAATTTCCCGGCAACGCAACCACGGCGGAGACAACCTTTCAAGCGCGCCAGGCGGTGCACCGCGTGCTGCATGGGGCGGATGACCGTCTGGTGGTGGTGGTTGGCCCCTGCTCGATTCACGACCCAAAGGCGGCGATGGATTATGCCGAGCGGTTAAATGCCGAGCGCGTGCGCCTGGGCAATGAACTCATCATCATCATGCGCGTGTATTTTGAAAAACCGCGCACGACGGTGGGCTGGAAGGGGCTGATTAACGACCCCTACATGGATGACAGCTTCAAGATCAACGACGGTTTGCGCTTGGCGAGAAAATTGCTTTGGGACATCAACCAGATGGGCTTGCCCTGTGGCACCGAGTTTCTGGATGCCATCACCCCGCAGTACACGGGGGATTTGATCAGCTGGGGCGCCATTGGCGCACGCACGACGGAGTCCCAGGTGCATCGCGAATTAGCCTCCGGGCTGTCCTGCCCGGTTGGGTTCAAGAACGGCACGGATGGCAATATCCGCATTGCGGTGGATGCCATCAAGGCGGCAGCGAGTCCGCATCACTTTTTATCCGTCACCAAAGCGGGCCATTCGGCGATTGTATCGACGAACGGCAATGAGGATTGCCATGTGATTTTGCGCGGCGGCAAAGAGACGAATTACGATGCGGCTTCCGTTGAAGCGGCCTGTGTCGAGCTTGGAAAGTCGGGTCTGGCAGCACGGCTCATGGTGGATTTTTCGCACGCCAACAGCAAAAAGCAATTCAAGCTGCAAATGGATGTCGCGCGCGATGTGGCCGCCCAAATGGCGGCGGGGGAGGCGCGCATTTTTGGCGTGATGATCGAATCCAACCTGCACGAGGGCCGCCAGGATTTAACGCCTGGCAAACTGCTGGATTACGGCGTGTCGGTGACCGATGCCTGCCTGGGTTGGGAAGATACGGTGGTCTCGCTGGATATTCTGGCCAATGCCGTCAAGGCACGCCGCATTGCCCAGGCGGAGGCTTGATTCTTGCGGTCTTGGTGTTTGAAGCCATTCCCCCAGCTTGACGCGCGTACATTTTTTGCCCTGTTGGGCCTGACGCTGGTTTTTCGGTGTTGGCTGGCGGCAGCCACCCCGATCACGGGGGACGAGGCGTATTTCATCTGGTGGGGCTGGCGGCCGGATTGGGGTTTTTACGATCATCCGCCGATGGTCGGCTGGTGGCTGGCGGCGCTACTCAAAATCAGCGATAGCGAAGCCTGGCTGCGCCTGCCGGCGATTCTCCAGCCCGGCGTGTTGGCGCTGGGTGTCATTGCCGCATTGAGGCATTTAGCGCCGGCACTGGATGAAGTGCAGCGCTACAGCATAGGCATGCTGGTGTTGTTGGCCCCGGCCAACGTGTGGAATATTTTTATTACCACCGATACGCCGCTGGTTTATTTTTGCGTTTTTTCCGGCCTGGCTTGGTGCCGCGCGGTGCGGGATGATGATATGCGCTGGTATCTGGCAGCAGGCGTGTTGCTGGCCGGTGCGGTGTTGTCCAAGTATTTTGCGGCGCTCCTGGGTGTTGCTTACCTGGTGGATGTTGTGCGCCGTCGCAAGTTGCGGGCGTGGGTGGGTTTGGCGGTGGTGTATGCCGCTTGCCTGCCGGCCTTGGCCTTGATGGCCTGGTGGAATGCGGGCCACTGCTGGCCAAATTACATGTTCAACTTTGTCAATCGGCATACCCACAAGGCCAGCCTGTCGTTTAAAACACCGCTGCTGTATGTCGTCTCGCTCCTGTATTTGCTCACGCCACCGGTGCTTTGGCTGGCCTGGCGCCGTCTTGCCAGCGCCGACTTTTTGCGCAAAGATGGGTCAAGCCCTCCAGCCAAGCCCGGCAGCGCTTTGGGTCGTCTGGCGTGGACGCCGCTGGCCTTGTTTGCCTTGCTTTCCCTGACCAAGCAAATCGGCCTGCACTGGCTGCTGGCGTTTATTCCGTTTGTGCTGGTCTGGGCTGCGCTGCGTTTGAACGCGGAAACCTTGCGCTGTCTGTGTCTATTCTTTATTGGTTTTGCTGCGCTGCATGTGGCGGCCATTTTGCTTGTCTCGCGCCTGCCGCTGGAAACCTGGAAAAAAACGCAAATTTACGATGGCCTGGTGCTGACCTTTGAACATGAGGCCCTGCTCAAGCAACTCGCGCCGTATGAGAAGGATTGGGTCTGGGCGATGGACGGTTATTCCAACGCCGTGACTTTGGGCTATAACGCCCGGCGCTACTTTTTGGTGTTCGGTGAGGCGTCCAGCCATGCGCGGCATGACGATATTCTCACCGACTTTCGCCCTTTGAATGGCCGCAACATCCTTGTGTTGCGCAAAACAGCGCCTGATCTGGCCGATTACCAGCCGTATTTTGCGCGCGTCACGGTGGATAGCTTTGACGTGCGCGGGGCGCGCTTCTGGCGCGTGAAAGGCGAGCAATTCAATTACGCGGCGTATCACGGCCAGGTGCTGACGACGATCAAGCGCAAGTACTACGCGATTCCTGAGTGGCTGCCACAAACAGGCTGCTACTTTTGCGAGCGATATTTTCCGGAAGAAAAGACTTCACGGCGTTAATGCCATCCCGAAAGGGATTTTCTTCGTGGCGTCCCGCCAGCGCCCGCGCAGGAAGTATCCGTGGGGCGGCTTTTGAACCTGGAAACAGCCAGCTGAGGTTTCCAGGTTCAAAGCACTGGGTTTGCCAACTTAAGCCGTGCCACCCACGGTGAGCCCGTCAATGCGCAGCGTCGGCTGGCCTACGCCAACCGGCACGCTTTGGCCATCCTTGCCGCAGGTGCCCACGCCCGGATCCAGCGCCAGGTCGTTGCCTATCATCGAGACGCGGGTCATGGCGTCCGGCCCGTTGCCGATGAGCGTTGCACCCTTCACCGGCGTGGTGATTTTGCCATTTTCAATCAGGTAGGCTTCGGCGGTGGAAAAGACAAACTTGCCGCTGGTGATATCGACTTGTCCACCACCAAAATTGGCCGCGTAAATGCCTTTTTTCACTGAGCGGATGATGTCCTGCGGGTCATGCTCGCCGTTCATCATCATGGTATTGGTCATGCGCGGCAAGGGCAGGTGGGCAAAGGACTCGCGGCGGCCGTTACCCGTAGGCGCCACGCCCATGAGACGTGCATTCAGGCTGTCCTGCAAGTAACCCACGAGGATGCCGTCTTCTATCAGTACCGTGCGTTGCGTCGGGTTGCCTTCATCATCCACGGTGAGTGAGCCACGACGGTCGGCCAGCGTGCCGTCGTCCACGACCGTCACGCCCTTGGCTGCCACGCGCTGTCCGATGCGGCCGGAAAAGGTGGAGCTGCCCTTGCGGTTAAAGTCGCCTTCAAGACCATGGCCGACGGCTTCATGCAGCAAAATACCCGGCCAGCCAGGCCCTAGCACGACGGTCATTTCACCCGCAGGCGCTGGCTTTGCCGCGAGGTTTACGCTGGCTTGATGAACGGCCAGCCGGGCATATTCGCGCAATTGCCCGTCGCTGAAATGGGCATAATCAAAACGTCCGCCACCGCCCGATGAGCCTTGCTCGCGCCGGCCGTTTTCTTCCATGATCACGGTGAGCGAGACGCGCACGAGGGGGCGCACATCGGCGGCCATGCGGCCATCCGAGCGGGCGACCAAGATGACTTCCCACGTGCCGGCAATATGCGCCATGACTTCCTTGACGCGCGGATCAGCTGCGTGTGCCATGGCTTCCAGGCGTTCGAGCAGGGAGACTTTTTCCGCGTCTTTCAGTGACCTGATCGGGTCGCCTGCGGCATACAGCGCGCGAGAAACCCGGCCTTGGCGCAACGTCGGCGCTTTGCCTGTGCCGCCTGCGATGGCAATGGCGCGGGTGGTGCCAGCTGCGGCTTGCAAGGCGGCGAGGCTGATGTCATCCGAATAGGCAAAGGCGGTTTTTTCGCCCGAAATGGCGCGTACACCCACGCCTTGTTCGATGTTGAAGCTGCCGGATTTGACGATGCCTTCTTCCAGGCTCCAGGCTTCCGAACGGGCATATTGAAAGTACAGATCGGCAAAATCGACCTGATGCGTCATGAGCTGGCCGAAAACTTGCGCGAGCTTTGGCGAGGTCAGGTCATACGGGGCGAGCAAGGTTTCTTCGGCAATTTGCAGGTGGGTGGGTTTCATGGCTATCCTTGGAAAATGCGATGTTGCAGGGCAGGCAGGCGGGTACGGACATCGGCAAGGTGCTGGGCGTCAAAGTCCGCCACGATCACCCCTTCACCCTTGTCCATGCGCGCGAGTATCTCACCCCACGGGTTTATGATCATGCTGTTGCCGTGCGTTAAGCGTCCAGGCTGGCGGCCAGGGTGCCGTCCGCCTTGGGCGGCAGCGACAACATAACACTGATTTTCAATGGCGCGGGCGCGCAGCAGAATTTCCCAATGGGCGCGCCCCGTGGTTTCGGTAAATGCGGCGGGGACAACAATCAGATTGACATCCCCCATGCGGCGGTAGAGTTCAGCAAAACGCAGATCGTAACAAATGGACAGGCCCATTTTGCCGCAGGGCGTATCGCACGTCACGATGCTTTGCCCAGGCTCGATCGTCAGCGCTTCATCATAATGCTCATCGTCCTTGTGAAAGCCAAACAGGTGGATTTTGTCGTACCGCGCGGCACGTTCGCCCTGCGGGTTGAATACCAGGCAGCTATTGCGCAGCTTGGCAGGATCATTCGCGGCCAGGGGCAGCGATCCGCCGACCAGCCAGAGCCGACTTTCCTGTGCCATGTGCGCTAAAAAATCCTGGATCGGGCCGTGTCCTTCAGTTTCACGGGCGGACAGGCGGGCCGCATCGGTGGCGCCGATCAAGGGAAAATACTCGGGCAAGACAACCAGTTCTGCGCCCAGATCGGCGGCTTCTTTGATCAGCCTTGCGGCTGTGGCGAGGTTGTCCTGGACCTCGGGTGTGGAAATCATCTGTAGCGCGGCGAGTTTCATGGCGCATTTTTAAGCGGAGATGGGGCCGCTGTTGCGGGCGCCTGTGTTTTTTCTGCAGGCTTTGTGTCAAAGGCGCTGGCGGGACGGCGTGTGCTCACGATTTTGGGGTTGGATAAGGGGCCGGTGATTTGATACTCCATGGCAAATGCTTGACCAAAGGGGTCTTTTAATATCTTTTGCGCTGCCCAAACGGCCGCGCCCGCAATGGGGCTGACGATCATGGTGCCAATGGAAACGCTTTCGCCCAGCGTGGGCTGCACGAGTGCGTGCATGTCCTGTGTTTCATTGATCAGGTTGATGCGCCCATCGAACAGGATTCTGGCTGATGGGGCGCGAACTTGTAAATCACTCGTTTCCATGATGCCATTGTCGATATTAAAGCCGCCTTTGATCACATCAAAGGCGAAACCCTTGCCAAAAATGTCGCGAAAGTCCAGCGTGATTCGACGCAGCAAGGTTTGAATATTAAGAATGCCCAACAGACGGCCAACGCCAGGTTCAAGTTCCTTGATATTGCCTTTATCCGTATTGATGCTCAAATAACCACTGAGGCTGGGGATGTTGATTTTCAGCGGGTCGCCTTGCCAGCGCAGCTGCCCGTCAAGCGCTACGCGGTTACTGTATATGGCTTCTGCATAGCCTAGACGGGACAGGGTTTTTTCAATCGCCTTCGATTCAAAATCAAAGTCCAGTTGCGTGCTGGATTTTCTGGGTCGGGGTTGCCAGCGGCCTTTGAGCTTCAGGTTATCGGTGTCATTTTTGAGATTGATGAGGGTGTGCCATGCGGAATCACGGTTTTCGGCAGTCAGGGAAAGGCTGCCGAGTAGCTGTTTTTTAAGTGAAAGTTCGTCAATGCGAATATCCAGTGCGGGCAACTCGTCGATTATCTCATTGGTTTTGGCCTGCAGATTGGCAGGTGCAGCAGAGGACTCAGGCAGCGCGAACTTATCCAGATGGGCAGTGAGCTTGCCATGGCCGGTGTTTTGCCAGGCTAATTTGCCGGAGAGTTCGCGGCTTTTGAGATCCGCCCTGAGCGTTGTCTTGTCTGTCTGGCTGCCGGTGGCGCGGACATCATGCAACACGTTGTCAAATAAGCTGAGTTCGCCAAGGCGCAAGTCAAATTGGGCGAGGGGCAGCGCAGGATTAAAGGCGGTGTCCGTTGTGCCGCCTGATTTGCCCATGAGAATGCCCCGCCAGGCGTCTGCGTTGAGTTTGGGCAAATTGACCCTGACGATGAAGGGCTGCTCCTGCGGGCGGACATCGGCATTGTCGGGCAGATTGGCTGTATTGCCAATGGCCAGCAAGCCTTGCGTGATGATGGGGGGAGAGACGTCATGGCGGCGTTGCAGTTGCAGTTGCGCCATGGAGCCCAGGCGGATGTCAATCACGTCGCGCGGAATGGGGGTAAAGGCTGGGTTAGCCGGATCTGCCAAGGTGCGCCGTTCCAGACGCAGTGAGAGCGCATCCTTGGCGGATTTGTTGAATGGTTCGGGCAAGCTCGATGAGATGCCGGTTAAGTTGGAGGTGAAGAGGGCCTCAATGGCCTTGTTTTTGATTTGCAGGTTGCCGCGCCATTTTGTGCCGCCCGATAAATGGTCAAAGATTGGATGCGCCCATTGACGCCTCAAGGCGGCGATGGTCAAGTCGCCTGCGATGCCGACTTGCACGCCGCCATCAAGAGTGGCAATCGTTGCGGTTAACGGCGAGCCCAGCAGGGTGGCGCGCAACTCACGCGCTTCCAGATGGTTGCCAGAAAACTTCAGCACACCGCGCACGCTGCCCAATGGGGGTACGCCGTTATCAATCGTGATCTGGTTGTTATCAAAACGATATTGACCGGCAACAGTTGATTGCTGTATCGCTTGCAAAGGCAGGTCGAGCGCAAGATCAAGCTCCCCGTTGCCGCTTGCCTTCATGGCCTCGGTAAAATGATCAATGCGCCCGCCCACCGGGCTGCTTTCGATATAACGCAGAAAATCGGCGGTGGGTCCGCTGGCTTTTCCGGTCACCGAGAGCAACTCTTCTGACGATTCAATATCCTTTATTTCAGCGCGCACATCACGTAAACTTACGCCCAGAATTTTTCCGGAATGGCCGCTGATGAGCATGCGCTCGCCAGAAAACAACAGCTCACCGTCAATGTCGGTAATGGTCGGCCAGCCAGCGGCATAGTTCAGGGCCACACCTTGGACTTTGCCGCGCACTTCAAATATGCCTCCCTGATTCTTGCCAGGCCCGCCACGGAAAGGGAAACGGATGAGATTGCCTTTGAGCGTGAGCTGTGTATTCCGGGCATTCCCAGCAAGAATGCTCTCTTGCAACCAGTTGCGGGTTGATTGCCCCACAGCGAGCGGGATATAGCGCCAGACGGCATGGCCATTTGCGCGGGTGAGCGTTGCGGTCAGATCAATTTGCCCGGGACCTTGTGGCAGGGCTTGCCATGTGCCGCTCGCCTGGCCTGCGGCATCCGGATTGCTGAAGTCGACATGTGTTAGTTCAATGCTCAAGCCTGTTGTCGTCTGCAGCCATTTGGCCTGGGCTGAAAATTTGTCCAATGAAAACTTGGGTTCGGCAAATAGCGTGGGCAAAACAATCTCGCTGTTTGTACCCTCCAGGCTGAGCGAGCCTTGTTGGTCAGTGCCTGCAATATGCCCGTCAATGCCGGAGAGGCTTTCAATTATTCCCAGATGACGCACGTTGAGATTGCGGACCTGACTGTTGATGGACCATTGCTGAGGGTGGTCCAGCGGGCCTTGCCAGGCCAGGCTGACATCGCTCAGTACGCCCCGGGGGGCATAAGTGGTGAGCGCTGCATGCGCTGTTTCAGGCAGGGGGAAATATGCCGCAAGCTGGGTAAGCGTGTCGAGATCCAGGCGGTTGGCGATGAGTCGGCCCTGGGGTTTGCTTTTTTGCGCTTCGCTAGCAGGTGTTTTTATCCCCAATAAATCCAGTCCTGGAAGCGCATTGGCTGACGCTATGGTGCTTTGCCATTGCAGGGTAATATCGGTTGGCGGAAGGCTTAGTCCTTGCCAGGTGGTCAGGGTGAGTTGTTTGCTGGCAACGGAAAACCCATGCGCTAGCCTGGCTGCAGAAAGCCTGCCGGTCAGTCTTTTTAAATCAAGCGCAGGCAGCTCTGGTTTGATTTGCACTAAGACATTGGCTAAATGGACGTCTGCCGTGGCAGCATTGATCTGTGCCTTGGCAAAATCCACCCACAAGGCCAAGACGCCCTGGCCTTGGGGTAGCCTCACAGGATAATCTACCCAGGGATGCCAGCCGGCAAGATCCGTATTGTCAATGTTGACATAGGCTTTACCCGCCCAGTCAGACAGTCGGGTTAAGTCGTTGCCACGCAAATTGCCACGCAAATCCAGCTTGCCAGCCAGGCGAGCCGGTGGTTCTGCCGTTAACCCAAACCGGTGGGATTGCCAGCGGTTATTGAGCTGAAAATTGAGTTTTTTAAGTTCCAGGGGCGGGGCGTTGCGTAAGTCATCCTGCCAGGTCAGGCTGGCGTCGTGAATCAAAATCTGATGTTGAGTGAATAACCAATGGGTAAAGCCGCCTTGATCTTCTGGTTTGGGTGTGATGTCAAGGCCAGCAGCAAAAAAGTGCCCCGATTTATCGCGGCTCAGGACGATCTGCGGGGAGATGAATTCCAGCCGTGCCAGGCGCAGCTCCCTGTACAGAAGGGAATCCCAGGCAGGCTCGGCGATGACGTGGTCAAGCGAGAGCAGCAGATGGCCGGTGCTGTCGCGTATCTCTATATTTTTAAAGTCCAGGCGGGGCCTCAAGCCGGCCCAGTTGGCCTGGATGCTGCCAATATGCACAGGCTGATTGACTACACGGCTGAAGACTTGTTCGATATCGCGGTGATAGTTTTCAATTTGCGGCAATACGCCGTAGCGCAGGACGAGGACGAAAAATCCCGTCAAGAAATACAGCGTGACGCCAGCCCAAACGCAGCCTTTCAAACCGGCCCGCAAAAAACGAGGCCAGCGGTTCAAAGGGCTTATATTGGCTTGCAGCTGTACCCAGCGCGATAGGCGCGATGCGGGATGGGCCGCTTCCGGGAGGTTCGATGGCGAATTAGGCATTTAAAAAGAGGGTAGAGATTGCCTTATTAGACGCACTCAAGTCAGCATAAAGCGATGAAAATACAAGCTTGGAAACAAATTCTAACCGATGCTCCCATGACCGATACCCCTGTGGATGATGTGCCTGGAATAGCGCTTTCATTATCGCCGTGTTTGACTGCGTCCCGGTATCTTGAGCGACTTTTTTCGCATAGGGCCTCTTTGGCCGCCGATGTGGCGTCTTTATTGCCAGTGCCGGTGACGCGCGCTGCCCTGGTGCAATGGTTCCAGGCCAAAGATGCTCAGGTGCCGCTGACGGAAGAGACGCTAAAGCCTGTCTTGCGCGATTTCAAGCAATGGGCTTACGCGCGCGTGGCAACCCGTGACCTGGCTGGCTTGGCGTCCCTGGCCGAGGTGATGGAAGCCATGACCTGCATTGCCGAGGTGGCCATTGAAAAGTCCGTGGGCGTATTGACTGGAGCCCTGGTTGCACGCTATGGCGTGCCGCGCAATGCTGAAGGGGTTGAGCAGGCCTTGATCGTGATTGGCATGGGCAAGCTCGGCGGGCGGGAGCTTAACGTCTCGTCCGATATTGATCTGATTTTTGCCTATCCGGATGATGGTGAGACGGACGCGGCAAGCCCCGGTTCGCGCCGTATTGCCAACGCCGACTTTTTTACCCGCCTGGGGCGTGGCTTGATTAACGCGATTGCGGATGTGACGGACAATGGCCAGGTTTTTCGGGTGGATATGCGCTTGCGCCCGAATGGTGAATCGGGACCTTTGGTGTGTTCGTTTGGCATGCTGGAAAATTATTTCTTCACCCAGGGGCGGGAGTGGGAGCGTTATGCCTGGATCAAGGCGCGGCCTTTGACGGGGGATCGTTTTGCCGAACTGGAGGATATCCGGCGTCCGTTTGTGTTCCGCAAGTATCTGGACTTTGGCGCGATTAACGCCATGCGTGGCCTGCATGCGCAGATCCGCCATGAGGTCATGAAAAAAGACCAGGCGGATAACGTCAAATTGGGGCCGGGCGGGATTCGCGAGATTGAATTTATTGCGCAGGTTTTCCAGTTGATCCGTGGTGGCCGTGATCAATCCCTGCAAATACAACCCACTTTATCGGTATTGAAGCTGTTGGCTGACAATCAGACGCTTGCCGCCGACACCAGTGTGGCATTGGCTGCGGCCTATGATTTTTTGCGGCGTGTGGAGCATCGCGTGCAATATCTTGATGACGCCCAAACACACCGCTTGCCAAAAAGTCCGGAGGATCAATCGCGGGTGGCGCAGGCGATGGGTTTTGCCGATTATGCGGCTTTGCTTGCCGCGTTAAACCAGCACCGGACAGTGGTTTCCAGCCAATTTGAGCAAGTATTCGCCAGCCCTGATGGCGATCAGCATCGCTTGGATGCGTTGTGGCGCAAGGCGGGCGGCGATATGCCGGATGGGGCGAAGGAGGACCTGGGGGAACGGGAGGCCTTGGCCGATGATTTTGCGCATCTGGGCTTTCGTGATCCCAAGGCTGCGGCAACACAATTAATGTCATTGCATGGCGCGTCAAGGTACCGGCAGATGCCGGATGAGATCCGGCGGCGTTTTGACATGGTGATGCCGCGCCTGCTCGAGGCGGCTTCGCAAGAGCCCAATCCGGATGAAACCCTCATGCGGGGGTTGCGCTTTTTGGATGCCATTTCGCGGCGCGGCGCTTATTTGGCTTTGCTGCAGCAATATCCCCAAGCCTTGCAAAAAGTCGTCAATCTCCTGGGGAGCTCACGCTGGGGGGCAAATTATCTGGAGCAGCACCCCATTTTGCTCGATGAGTTGCTCGATCAGCGTTTGCTTGAGGTGGCGCCTGACTGGTCAGCGTTTCGGGCGCAATTAAAGGATGCCTTGGCGGTGCTGGAGCCGGACACCGAGCGGCAAATGGATGTGTTGCGCGAGCAGCATCATGCACAGGTGTTCCGTGTGCTCACGCAAGACATGGCGGGGCTGCTGACGGTCGAGCGCCTGGCGGACCATTTGTCTGACTTGGCGGATAGTTTGCTGGATGCGGCGTTGTTATGCGCATGGAAAAAGTTGCCCAAACGCCATCGCGAATCGCCCCAGTTCGCGGTGATCAGCTATGGCAAATTGGGTGGCAAGGAACTGGGTTATGCCTCCGATCTTGATTTGGTGTTTTTGTATGATGATGCGGATCCTGATGCAGGCGAAATCTATTCACGGCTGGGGACGCGCCTGAATACCTGGCTGTCGGCGCAGACCCCGGCTGGCCAACTGTTTGAGACCGATTTACGCCTGCGCCCCAATGGCCAGGCGGGTTTGGTCGTGAGTTCGATTGCGGCGTTTCGGGATTACCAGTTCAAGTCTGCCTGGGTGTGGGAACATCAAGCGCTCACGCGGGCCCGTTATTCGGCGGGGGACGCCAGGGTGGGGGCGGCTTTTGAGGCGATTCGCCATGAGGTGCTGTGTGAAGCGCGCGACCTGGACCAGCTCAAGACCGACGTGCTGCAGATGCGCCAGAAAATGCTCGATGCACATGGCACGCGAGGAGATGAACGAGAGACGCTGTTCAATCTCAAGCACGATCCGGGCGGTTTGGTTGATGTGGAATTCATCGTGCAATATCTGGTGCTGGGTTATTCGCACCAGCATGATGAATTGACCCGTAATCTGGGCAACATTGCCCTGTTAGGCATCGCCGCCGATTTGTCATTAATCCCTGCCCGCTTGGCCGCTGGCGCGCGGGACGCTTATCGTGAGTTTCGTCACAGGCAGCATGTGCTGCGGCTGAATTTCGCGCAAGCGACGCTATCGCCGGACCAGGTTGAACCACAGATCAACGCCGTGCGCGCATTGTGGCGCGCGGTTTTTGAAAACTGAATTTAAACATCCAAATGAATGAAAGGTTGAAACATTACTATGCCGGTTAATTACTCAACGCCCGGGCCTGCGGCTTTACTCCCTGTCGCGGGTGTGGAACTGGGCACGGCCGAAGCGGGAATCCGCAAAAAGAATCGGCGGGATGTCACCCTCATCACCCTAGCCCAGGGAAGCGTGGTGTCCGGCGTATTCACGCAGAACCGCTTTTGCGCCGCGCCGGTGACGGTATGCCGTGAGCATCTGGCGGCCAGCCCGGCCATCCGCGCGCTGGTCATCAATACCGGCATCGCCAACGCCGCAACCGGTGAGGCGGGGATGGCCGCCGCGCGCGACAGCTGCGCGGGCGTGGCGCAATTGCTGGGTTGCAGCGCGCAGGAAGTGCTGCCGTTTTCCACCGGCGTGATCCTGGAACATTTTCCGACCGATAAATTGCTCGCCGCATTGCCTGCCGCGCAGGCCGATTTGCAGGCCGGCCACTGGCATGCGGCGGCGCACGCGATCATGACCACCGATACCGTCGCCAAGGCCGCTTCGCGCCGTGTCGCCATCCGCAACGGCGAGGAGAGCGTTTCTTGCTCGACCGCCTTGTTGCGCAGTTGCTTCACCAGCGCCGACTATTCTTGCGTGGTCACCGGCATGTCCAAAGGCGCCGGCATGATCCGCCCCAACATGGCGACCATGCTGGGCTTCATCGCTACCGATGCGGGGATTGCGCCGCCACTGCTGCAACGGCTGGTGAAAGAGGCGGCGGATGCTTCCTTCAACTGCATCACGGTGGATGGCGATACCTCGACCAATGATTCCTTCATCCTGATCGCCACCGGCGCCAGCGGTTTGCAGATTGACAGCGAAGATTCACCGCACTGGCCCGCTGTGCGCGGGGCAGTGATCGGCGTGGCGCAGGAACTGGCGCAGGCTATCGTGCGCGACGGCGAGGGCGCGACCAAGTTCATCACCATAAAAGTCGGCGCTGGCGGCACGGCGGCGGAATGCCGCCAGGTGGCCTACGCGATCGGCCATTCGCCGCTGGTGAAAACCGCCTTTTTCGCTTCCGACCCCAATCTCGGCCGCATCCTCGCGGCCATCGGTTACGCGGGCATAGCCGATCTCGACGCGGATGGCGTCAAGGTTTGGCTGGGCAGCAATGGCGAAGAAGTGCTGGTGTCGGAAAACGGCGGCCGCGCGGAAAGCTATCGCGAGGCAGACGGCGCGCGCATCATGCAGGCGGCGGAAATCACCGTGCGGGTCGATCTCGCGCGCGGCGCGGCTGAGGCGACGGTGTGGACCTGCGATTTTTCCTATGATTACGTCAAGATCAACGCGGATTACCGTTCATGAGTGAACAGCCTGCAAACCAGGAATGCTTCGCGCGGGCGATGGCGCTCTTTGACGCAGCGAACCGTGAAGACCCGAATCAGGAGGCCGGTCAGCCCAAAGAGCTGCTCTACAGCCAGCGCATGAGCGAGATGCTGCAACGCTTTGCGCCGAATGCGGATGAAGCCGTGCAGTTAGCCGTACGCGCGCAGCATATTTGCCGCTGGCGTGTGCCACGCAGCGCTTATCCGTTGACCAAGGATGGTTATTTTCAATGGCGCACGGGCTTGTACCAGATGCACGCTGAACTCGCGGGTGATTTGATGCACCAGGCGGGTGTGGATGAGGCAACGATAACGCGCGCTAAAACGGCGATTGCCAAGCGTCGCCTCAAGGCCAATCCGGATAGCCAGCTTTTGGAAGATGTGGCAGGGCTGGTGTTCATTGAGCATTATTTGAGTGGTTTTGCCGCCTCCAAGCCGGATTACGATGAGGCGAAATGGATCGACATCATTAGGAAAACCTGGCAAAAAATGTCGCCACTGGCGCATCAGTTTGCGCTGTCGGGCGCGCTGCGCTTGCCTGAACCTTATGTGCCGTTGATCACACGGGCGGTTGGGTAACAAATCAACGAGGGGGCTGGCAATGCATATCGGCTTTATCGGTTTGGGTTTGATGGGATGCCCGATGGCGCTGCATTTGGCAGCGGCTGGACATACCTTGCACCTTTGGGCGCGCCGAGAGGCTTCGCTTGCGCCCTTTTCGGCAACCTCTGCCGTGATCCATGCCACGCCAGCCGAGCTTGCCCGGCATGCGGACATCGTGATCACCATGGTTTCGGATAGCCCGGATGTGAACGCGGTGTGCTTTGGCGAGCAAGGGGTTTTGGCGGGCGCTAAATCCGGTTTGTGCGTGATCGACATGAGCACGATTGCACCCGATGCGGCCCGCGAGATTGGAAAAAAGTTTGCCGCTCATGGGATTGACTTTCTGGATGCACCGGTCTCGGGTGGCGAGGTAGGGGCAATCAATGCCACGCTCACCATCATGGCGGGCGGCCCACAAGCCGTATTCGAGCGCATGAAACCGATCTTTTTGACCATGGGGAAAACGGTCACCTGGATAGGTGGGCCGGGTGCCGGGCAAGTGGCCAAGGCGTGTAATCAAATTCTGGGCGGTGTCACCGTCCTGGCGGTGGCAGAAGCCTTGAACTTTGCGCGCCAGAGTGGTGTAGATCCTGCGCGCGTGCGCGAGGCCTTGCTGGGTGGTGCGGCGTATTCGCGGATTCTGGAAAACCACGGCCAGCGCATGCTGGATCGGCAATTCGCCCCGGGCTTTAAAGCCTGGATGCAGCAAAAGGATTTACGCATCGTGATGAATGAGGCGCATCGTTTGGGTTTGATTTTGCCCAGTGCTTCTGCCGCAAGCCAAATGTTTAATGCGGTGGTCGGTGCGGGTTTGGGGGAGGCTGATACCGTGGCCATTTTGCAGGTGTTAGAAAAAATGAATTCCTTAGTGCCTGACTCAACGCTGAGTAACCGCGATGATTAAGCGTTAATGGCGCATGAGAAATGACAGCACAAGGAAGGTACTCCCTAACGCTCATGGCAAGCAAATACCACCCGCTGATGATGAAACACGCGCAAGGCAGCATAAAGGCCCGCCCCCTCCCAGCCGCGAGGCGAGACACGGCTGGCTTTGCACAGCCAGCCGGCTGCGGCGGCGCGACGCAGGCGCCGCGAATTCCCGCACCCTCCCAAACCTCCCCCGTACGGGGGAGGAGACTGTCTGGCTCGCTGTGCGAGCGGCGTGACCCTGCATCAAATGGCGTTGTTTCGCGTTAAGCTCAAAATGACCGCAAAAACACCTCCGATCATCCCGCAGGCTGGGCTCCCAATAACATCGGCCCAGCTGGGTTTGGATGCCATTATGGAAAATGCGCCCATAGGCATTATGTTCATGCGCCAGCGCGTGTTAGTTCAGGCTAATGCCCAATGTGCGGCAATTTTTGGCTATGCGCTGGATGAACTGATCGGGCAGCAGGCCATGATGCTGTATCCAAGCGCTGAGAGCTATGAACAGCTCGGCAAAGCGGCAAGCCGTACGCTCTCTGCCGGTGATTTGTTCCAGGCAGATCATGAAATGCGATGCAAAAATGGGCAACTTGTCTGGTGCCGCTTGCGCGGCCGTGCAATCAAGCCCCGACGTCCTACCGATGGCACATTGTGGACCATTGAAGATATTACCGGCGAGCGTTTGCTTAATGCATCCTTAATGAGCAGAACCAACGAGCTGACTGCGATTTTTGAATCTGAAGCCATGGGGATTGCGATTATTCGCGAAGGCCGCCTGGTGCGTAACAACCAGCGTTGGGAAGATATTCGTCGCATGGTTGGGGCTTTTTCTGCTGACCGGAAGGCAGAGCTGTTTTTTCCTGTAGATCAGGTTTATTCCGAGTTACAGGCACTTGCCGCAGATCAATTTGCGCTGGGCAGCGTGTTCAGTACGGAGCAAAAATATCAACATCGTGATGGGCCTGCGCTTTTTTTGCGTATGGTCGGCACGGCTTTTGATGCGGCGCATCCAGACCTGGGGGCGGTCTGGATGCTGGAAGATGTGACGGATAGACGGTTAGCTGAAGAAGCCTTGCGTGATGCGCATAAAGTTCTCGAAAGCCGCGTGCTGGAACGTACGAAAGATTTGCAATTGGCGGTTTCACAGTTGCAACAGGAGGTTTCTGAGCGCATACGCGCTGAACACAGCGTGTGGGAAATTGCGCATTATGACAATTTGACCCGCTTGCCTAACCGCGTTCTTTTGCATGACAGGCTAGAGCAGGTGTTGGCCAGCGGTCAGCGAAACCGCCATCAGGCCGCCGTCATGTTCCTGGATCTGGATCGTTTCAAGAAAGTGAACGATACCTTGGGGCATGGGGTAGGGGACGAGTTACTCAAACAAGTTGCGCAGCGCTTGACGGGTGTTGTGCGCGCGGTTGATACCGTGTCGCGCATCGGTGGGGATGAGTTTGTCATTCTGTTGCATGAAATCGCCTCGGTGGGTGATGCGGTTTTGGTGGCGGAAAAGATTTTGGCGGCACTCGAGCCCGTCATCATGATCGAAGGCCATGCCTTGCAAGCCACGCCATCGATTGGCATCAGCATTTATCCTGATGATGGCCGTGATGCGATTGTATTGATGAAAAATGCCGATGCAGCGATGTACCATGCCAAAGATGCAGGCAGGAATACGTTTCGCGTTTATTCAGCGGAGATGGATGAACAGGCGTCACGATTTTTTGCCATTGAGCAGCGCTTGCAGCATGCCATCAAGGCAAAACAGATGGTCTTGCATTACCAGCCCTTGATTGATTGGGGAAGCCGCACCGTGTGCGGGATGGAGTCATTGATCCGCTGGGAGGATCCCGTGCATGGCTTGGTCATGCCCGGTGACTTTATTGCCATTGCCGAGGAAACCGGCCTCATTGTGCCTTTGGGCGAATGGGTATTGGCCGAAGCCTTGGCGCAGAATCGACGCTGGCAAGAGAGCAATCGGCTGATTGTGCCCATGTCCATCAATTTATCTCCCAGACAGTTCCGTCAGCCGGGTTTGGCCGATATGGTGCGCCGTGTTCTGCAGGACAGCGGGCAGCTGCCGCATATGCTGGAGTTGGAATTGACTGAGTCCAGCCTGATGAATGATGCCTTGGACTCGGTGGACATATTGGATGAGATCGCCGCCTTGGGGGTGCGCGTGGCGATTGATGATTTTGGTACGGGTTATTCCAGTTTGAGTTATCTCAAGCGTTTTCATGTCCATAAGCTCAAAATTGACCAAAGCTTTGTGTCTGATGTCACTCATGATGTCGATGATGTGGCTATTGTTACCGCCGTGGTGAGTCTGGCCAAGCATTTGGGGCTGGATACCATCGCCGAGGGGGTTGAACGAATCGATCAGTTAAATGCCTTGTTGAGATTGGGTTGCCAAAAATTTCAAGGCCATCTTTTTTCTGCACCCTTGCCAGCAGAAGCAGCGGATAGTATCTTTTGCCCGGCAATGCCACATGGCATGCAGCAGCAAATTCCCTTTGATTAATTTAATAGTGTGGAGTAGGAAACATGGCGCAAATAACCACTGCCAGTGGCTTGATCATTGAAGACAAGGTCGAGGGTACGGGCGGGACAGCAACGGCTGGACAAACCGTCACCGTTCATTACACTGGCTGGCTGACCGATGGCCGTCAATTTGACTCAAGCAAAGACCGCCATGAGCCATTTGAGTTTTTATTGGGCGGTCGGCGTGTGATTGCAGGCTGGGATGAAGGCGTTGTCGGGATGAAAATCGGTGGCACGCGCACTTTAACGATTCCCCCAGCGTTAGGTTATGGCGCCCGCGGTGCAGGTGGTGTCATTCCACCCAATGCAACCTTGGTGTTTGAGGTCGAGCTGCTGGGCTTGTCCTGAGTTATTGGGCGGGTGCCATTTGCTGACCAGCGCAAGTTCAGCTGTTAAGCGTGGTGTTTTTTGCTGCTACCCAAAAAACATTATTAACGCATAACCGGATGCCTTGCCAGCCCGTACGGGGAGAAGGTCAGTCAGCGGGGCGGGCAGGATTATTTTCTGCCCTTTTTTGGGTCAGGGCATTCATGAATGCTTGTTTCATCGGCCTTGGCTTTTGCAGTGCCGTGTTGCCAGGAGTGACTTTTTAAAAAAAAGAATAAAAAAAACCCGATACCAAGGTATCGGGTTTAAACCAGTCCATTGCGGACTGGAGGAGGAGACGGAACAAAAAACTAGAACGAAACTAAAACGAAA
>DILC01000033.1:24049-40989 GCA_002424865.1 Rhodocyclaceae bacterium UBA5602
TTGTCATAAGCAGCGTTTGCAACAGCCATGGCGGACTTGACTGCAGCGACAGCGGCATCGGAGCCAGCGGGCGCATTCTTGAGCGACTGATCTAGCATGCTGGCCATAGCTGATTTCATTTCAGCCATTTGCGCTTCGGAAATTTTTGCCAATTCGCTTTGAGTCTGGGTTGCAATTTCATACACGCTGCGTGAGTAGGCGACGGCTTTTTCAACTGAAGGCTGCGCAATGGTTGCTTGCATGCTGGCAAGCTCTTGCATGTCTTTTGCCGACATCAAGGCTTTGGTGTTGGCTACACCATCTTCAAGCATCGTGCGGGCTGTGTTCAGATTGAGTGCAGCCAAACGCTCAGCGCTAGCAAAAACCGTGTTAGCGATGGTCAGCATGGCTTCAATGCCAGCCTTGTTGGCTTCGGCAAACTGTGCAGGTAATTTATTCATGATAATTCCTTAAAAATTCGAGGTTAAGTTATAGGGTGCTGGTAGCTGCAGATCAAATCTAAAACTCACTCAGGTAAATCTTTGGTTAATTAAAAAATCGTTCACCACTGAATTACAAAAACTGGCTGAGTTACAACATGCAAATCTGAGCACCGAATCTTTTCCTCAAAATCTTTTAAAGAGAAATGGTGCGTTGCAACACGACTCGAATTATAGGTGAGTGGTTTTGGATGTCAATACTTTTTTTGCTGCAAAGCACAAAAATAATTTTTAAATAAAAATATAAAAAAATCAAATAGTTGTAAATTTATCTCTGATTTTTATTAAAAAAATAATGCAATACAGCAAGATTTATTGGATTTTTAATGGTTTTTTTGAAAGATGGTTTTTGGGCTGATGAGGACTCTGCAGTTTCTTCACTTCACAGGAAGGGCATATTTTCTAATGCGATCAGACAATAATGGGAAAGCCCAGAGGCCATGTAAGCCTCTGGGCTTTTGCAGCCTGTCAATGCCCGCTTGGGGATTAGCAATTCTTAAAGGCTGGTTTGCGTTTTTGTAAAAATGCCGACATGCCTTCTTTGCGGTCGTCCATGGAAAAAGCGGCGTGGAATGTACGTCGTTCAAACAACAAGCCTTCCTGCAGGCTTGATTCCCAAGCGCGATTCACGCTCTCTTTGATCATCATGACCATGGGCAAGGAAAAGTTGGCGATGGTTTTGGCTGCCGCCAAGGTTTCTTCCATTAATTTTGCGGCGGGAATGATGCGGGCGATCAAACCGGCGCGTTCGGCTTCTTCCGCATCCATCATGCGTGCGCTAAGGCATAAATCCATGGCTTTGGCCTTGCCAATGGCGCGCGGCAGTCTTTGGGTGCCACCTGCGCCAGGCAGGATGCCAAGCTTGACCTCAGGTTGGCCAAATTTTGCGGTATCGGCGGCATAAATCATGTCGCAAGCCATCGCCAACTCACAGCCGCCGCCCAAGGCAAAGCCAGAGACAGCGGCAATGACGGGCTTTCTGCATTGGCCGATACAGTCCCAATTGCGGGTGATGAAATTGGTTTTGTACGCTTGCATATAGTTGTAATCCAGCATCGCGGCAATATCAGCCCCTGCAGCGAAGGCCTTTTCCGAGCCGGTGATCACGATGCAGCCGATATTTTCGTCCGTTTCAAAAGTCCTTAGCGCAGCGCCGACATCGTCCATCAAGCCATCGTTCAGCGCATTTAATACATCAGGCCGGTGTAGCGTAATTACGCCAACTTTGCCTTGGGTGGAAGCGATGATGTTTTCATAATCCATGCTGGGCTCTCCTTGTATGTTGTTCGGGGTTATTGGCTGGACGGTGTGCTATTTTTTTTGTCAAGCGTAGTGCTCTCTTGCAGCGAGATGCCTGGCGGCAAGACAGTTTTAGCTGGCGTCGCAGCAGGCTGGGTTTTTACGTTACGGGGCTGGATGACAGCGCGGACACGTTCGCCGCTACCTGGTTGCGCGCGTGTGCCATGGGGACCACTCGTGACGACATAGCTCTCCGATTTGCCATCGTAGGAAATGAATTGGCCACGGACTTCATCTGCGCCACTTTTTATCCAGGCGCGGTTATATAAATCTGTTTTTTCAGTTTTTGCATCGTATTCAATACGTTCTGCTTCGCCTTCAATGTATTCGTCTTTTCCTTCGCGTCTCTGCCGGAAGCGGGGAAGTGATTTTCCGCTGGTTGCGACACTATGCTGAAAACCGCTTTCATCTTGCGTGACTACAATCCGCTCGGCGCGAAAGACCAGTGTGCCTTTGGTCAGCTGTACATTGCCTTCAAAGACCTGAATTTTCTTCATGTCATCTACGGTGACTGAGTCTGCTTCGATATTCGTTGGTTTGTCACGGTCTGCTTTTTCAGCCCAGCCAAGAGATGCTGTCAGCAGCAAAAGAATGCATGTCAAAAAACGCATGGAAGCTGGAAGTCCGGGATAAAAAAGGTTCATGGCGAGGGGCTCCGTTAGGTGGTGGCTCCGGGGTGGCTCATTGGGAAGGCCTAGTTGCGGTAGAGAGTACCGGTAACGCGGCCGTGCAGCACCGATATGCCGGTTTTGTTGTTGACTTCAAGATGGCTGCCTTGGACGACGGATTTGCCTTGCGTAATCGTTGCGGGTGTCAGGGTGTAAGCTGTCTCATCATCGGGAAATACCTTCAACAGGCGCGTTTCCATGACGGTAGCGATGGGTTTGGCAGCAGTGCCCTGGCGCACAACGCGTACGTCATTAATAAAATCGACTTCTTTTGATTCCTTGCCGACGAGGGCTTGTTGCGCAAAAATATCGGTTTGCGGTTGCCGATGGTTGATCAGGTGGGGATTGACCACAATGCTTGTGTCATCGTCAGGGTAATGCGTCATTTTGTCTGCGATCAAGCTGTGTTGCAGCTGGCCATTACTGTCAAATCGCCGCACATTGAAATTTGAAATAATGTAATCAGGATCATGTCGCATGGCACGTGGTTTGCCATCCGCAAGGATGAACTGGTTCAGCCAGTAGGTGAGACCCGCTAGCAGCGCCATGATCAGCAAGGGTGCCAGCGTGAATGGGCGGGAGTTCATGAAAGGTAGCCTGCCATGAGGGTATCCCAATGTCCTTGGGTGCGCAGGATAAAGTCGCAGACTTCGCGCACTGCGCCGCGGCCGCCGCCAGCGCCGGTGACATAGTCCACCCGGCGAATGACTTCAGCATGGCTGTCAGCGGCCGTGGCCGAAAAACCGCACGCGCGCAGGATGGGCAGATCGACTATGTCGTCCCCCATGTAGCCTGCCTGGCCCATGTCCAGGCCGCGCCCGGCGACAAGTTGCCGCATCAGGGCGCGCTTGTCTTCCACCCCCATGTGCAACGAGCTAATGCCCAGATTTTCAGCGCGAAGCGCCAAGGCGCGTGAGCTGCGGCCGCTGATAATGGCGACTTCTATGCCAAAGCGCTGGAGCAGGCGCAAGCCATGGCCATCGAGGCTGGAAAAAGCCTTCATTTCATCTCCTGCAGAGGTGAAATACAGCGTGCCATCGGTGAGCACGCCATCCACATCAAAGCCCATGAGGGCAATCTGAGCAGCTTTTTTTGTGGCGGTTTCCGTGGCTGGGGTGTTTGGCATGGCCATCAAACCACCTTGGCGCGAAATAAATCGTGCATGTTGAGCGCGCCGCAAAGCGTGCCTTGTTCATCCACAACAAGCAGTTGGTTGATTTTGTGTGTCTCCATCATGTCAACCGCTTCTACGGCTAAGCGGCGGGTTTCAATGCTGCGGGGGTGGGTTGTCATGGCGTCCTTCACCGGGGTGCTGCGTAAATCGCCTAGCCGCGCCATGGCACGGCGCAGGTCGCCATCGGTAAAAATACCAATAGGCGTGGCGCTCTCCGCATTTTCTGTGACGACCACCATGCCCATGCCGCCTTGGGTCATGGCAGCCAGCGCTTCAGGGATTGGCAAGGTCATCGCAACGTGTGGCACATGGGTTTGCATGACATCGTCAACATGCGTGAGCAGCTTGCGGCCCAGTGCGCCGCCGGGGTGCGAGCGGGCAAAATCTTCCGCGCCAAAGCCTCGCGCATCAAGCAGCGCAACGGCCAGCGCATCGCCCAAGGCCAGCGCCGCTGTTGTGCTGGCAGTGGGCGCCAGGTTTAGCGGACAGGCTTCCTGGTCTACATGGGCATCCAGATGAACGTCCGCCGCCAAGGCAAGGGTTGACGCCGCATTGCCGGTAATCGCGATAAGCCGCCCCCCTTGACGCTTGACTAATGGGACAATGGTGAGCAGCTCATCGTTTTCGCCCGAGTTAGACAAGGCGATCAGGACATCATCGTGGGTGATCATGCCCAAATCGCCATGCACGGCTTCAGCGGCATGCACAAAATATGCAGGCGTGCCGGTGCTGGCCAAGGTGGCGGCAATTTTGCGCGCAATGTGGCCGGATTTGCCCAAGCCACTGACAATCACCCGGCCTTGTCTGGCTTCACTTTGCGCGGCAAGGATCAAGGACACCGCATCTTGAAAGGCTTGCCCCAAACGGGAGGCCAAAGCCAAAACTGCAGCCGCTTCAATTTCCAGCACGCGTTTGCCCATGCTAATGGCTTGTTTGGGCTGATGGGTGGCGTTAAGAGTTTGGCTCATGGGTGGTGTGGCGTTTATGATAGCGGCAAATTATAACCGTCAGCTACTGACATTCCCATCGAGATTTCCTGCGTGATGACTGACACTTTGCCACTGGTTTTATTACTCCTTGCCGCTGCCGTGAGCGTGGTGGCGGTTTTTCGCCTGCTCGGTTTGCCGCCCATTATGGGTTATCTGCTGGTGGGCACGGTCATGGGGCCGCATGCCTTGGGCTGGGTTCCCGATACCTTGCAAACGCGGCATCTGGCTGAGTTTGGCGTGGTTTTTCTGATGTTCTCGATTGGCTTGGAGTTTTCCCTGGCGCGGCTGTATCAAATGAAACGCATCGTGTTTGGGCTCGGGCTGGCGCAAGTGTCGATTTCCATGCTGGTGGCCATGCTGGCCGCACGGCTACTCGGCGTGCCATGGTTGGCAGGTCTGGTGTTAGGCGGTGCCTTGGCGATGTCATCGACGGCAATTTTGTCCAAGTTGCTGAGTGATCGGGGGGAGCTCGATGCGCCTCATGGCCGGGAAGTGATCGGCGTGTTGTTGTTTCAGGATATCGCTGTTGTGCCCTTGCTGGTGTTGATTCCAGCTTTAACTCAGCCGGTCGGCGAAATGGCTGAAGCCTTGTTGTGGGCTGGTTTAAAAGCGGCTGTCTTGCTTGGGCTGATTTTATTTGCCGGTCAGCGTGTGCTTTCAGCTTGGTTTTATCGCGTGGCACGGAGTAAATCGGGCGAGCTATTCATGCTCAACGTTCTGTTGATAACGCTCGGCATGGCGTGGATTACTGAGCTGGCGGGGCTCTCCATGGCCTTGGGGGCATTCATTGCGGGCATGCTGATTGGCGAGACAGACTATCGCTATCAGGTGGAAGAGGACATCAAGCCGTTTCGGGATGTGTTGTTAGGGCTGTTTTTCGTTTCTATCGGCATGCGGCTCAATCTGGGGCAGCTGGGTGAGGAATGGCCTTTGGTTATTGGCATTTTGTGCTCGCTTCTGGTGCTGAAGTTGCTGATTGTGAGTGGTTTTTCACGGTTATTGGGCAGTTCGCCAGGAACAGCTTTGAGGAGCGGTTTGTGGTTATGCGCCGGGGGGGAGTTTGGCTTTGTGGTGTTGGCGCGTAGCGATGAAGTGGGCTTGTTAGTCCCACACTATTTGCAGCCCGTGCTGGCAGCCTTGGTGCTCTCTTTATTGCTGGCTCCTTTGATTGTGCAATTTACCGAACGCCTGGTGTTTCGATTTGTGGCGTCCGAATGGTTGATGCGCTCCATGCAACTCACGCAGATTGCCGCACAATCGCTGAATGCAGAAAAGCATGCCATTTTGTGCGGTTATGGCCGCACTGGCCAGCATTTGGCGCGCTTTCTCGAAGCGGAAGGTGTTTCATTCATGGCGCTGGACCCCGACCCGGAGCGGGTGCGCGCCTCGGCAGCGGCTGGCGAAGCGGTTGCCTGGGGCGATGGCACGCGCAAGGAAATGCTGCTCGCTGCGGGGCTCGCGCGCGCCAGCGTGGTGATCATTACCTTTGCCGATGTTGCGGCAGCGCTGCGCGTGATCCATCGCGTGCGCGAATTGCGGCCTGACGTGCCGATCGTCTCGCGTGCGCGCAACGAGGAAGACATGGAAAAGCTCTACGCCGCCGGCGCTGCCGAAGTGGTGCCCGAAGCGCTGGAGTCCAGCGTGATGCTGGCCACGCATGCGCTGGCCTTGTCCGGCATTCCGATGCACAAGGTGATCAAGCGCCTGCGTGAAATGCGCGAGCAGCATTACGCGTTATTGCGCGGCTTTTTTCATGGTGCGACCGATGCCGGCCAGCACCTGGCGGATGCCGACCAGCCGCGCCTGCATGCGGTGACGTTGACGCCCGGCGCGTGGGCTATCGGCCGGTGTGTGGCTGACCTCGATCTCGAAAAACTCGGCGCTGGCGTGACGGCGATACGCCGCCGCTCACTGCGAGGACTCAAGCTGACACCAGCGGTAGAACTGATGGCAGGCGATGTGGTGGTACTGCTGGGCGCAATTGCGGCAGTCACTGCCGGCGAGGGGGTGCTGTTGCGTGGAAAATAAAAAACCCGCCGCAGCGGGCTTTCAGGAGTGCATGACTTTTATATGTTCTTGCAAAGCACGTAGAGGTTTGTCCCGTTATCAACATAATCTTCCGTTGGATCCGAGGTACCCACAGCCGTAGGAGGGGTGGTTTCTTTCAGTGCTCGGACGGTGCCAGTTTTTGCGTTGCCGTCATCCATTTGGCTGTCAAGTGCTTGCGCAATCTTGGCGGGCAGGCTTCCGGAGCAAACGATGGTGCCAGAAAGCCCCATCCCCCCACTCTGGACACCCATGATCCCACCAGCGGCATTGAGTGGCTGCGCATTGGCATGAGCCAATGTGTCTGTTTGTCCTGCGACAAAACCAGAAAGACGCATCTCCCCCCAAAACAATCTGGATTCGGCAGTGTCGTCTGTCGAGGCATAAGATCCACCGATGACATTATCACCATTCCCCGCAGCAGTGATCAGTGGCCACCGCGTGGCGCCAGGGTCGTCCCCTGGAAGGCGCTTGTAACGGTCTTGATATGAATAGACCGCAGCAACGATTCCATTCAAGTCATTAGACACATTTTTAATTTTCGCTTGGGTAATCAACTCCTGCCCCTTGAGTACGCCGCCGAGCAGCAGGCCGATGATGACCAGCACGATGGCGATTTCGACCAAGGTAAAGCCGGATTGTTTGTTACGCATTGTGTACTCCTAAAAGTCCTAGATTTTGCGGAAGCTGCTTCAGCCATTCATACAGCATGTCATTTCTTGTACTATACCAATAACTCAATTAGTTAGGAACCATTTCTCGATTTCTTCTTGTAGTTAAACCGGTTTGCGATCGCCGATTTGGCGGTGCTTGTTGCGGTAACACGTTGGTTTTTGCGTCCGTGTCAGCATCATTTGACCCGCATGCCGGGTTGCGCACCGCTGTCGGGCGAGAGCAGGAACAATCCGGATGTCTGGCCGTCAGTATCCGAGGCGGCCAGCACCATGCCTTCGGACAGGCCGAATTTCATCTTGCGCGGGGCGAGGTTGGCGACCATCACGGTGAGGCGACCAACGAGCTGCGCCGGGTCGTAAGCGGATTTTATGCCGGCAAAGACCTGGCGCGTTTCGCCGCCCAGGTCCAGTGTCAGGCGGATGAGTTTTTCGGCACCTTCGACATGCTGGGCATCGCTAATGCGGGCAATGCGCAGGTCGATCTTGCTGAAATCGTCTATGCCTATGGTTGGGGCGAATTCGGTGGCTGTTTTTACTGGGGGTGCAGCAACAGCCGTCGTTTGCTCGGTAGCAGCTAGCGTGTCGCGGTTGGCTGCGACCAGCGCGGCGATCTGTTCCGGGTCGATGCGCTGCATCAGGTGCTCATAGGCGCTGATGCGATGCGCGGGTGGCAGGATATGGCCGGCGTCAGCCCAGGCCAGCGGCGCGATGTTGAGGAATTCTTCGGCGCGCTGGGCCAGCTTGGGCAGCACCGGCTTGAGGTAGATCGTCAGCAGGCGGAAGGCGTTGATCAGCACGGTGCACACATAATGCAGCAGTTCCCGATGCTCGATTGACTTGGCAAGCTGCCAGGGCTGGTGCTTATCGACATATTGATTAACCTGGTCGGCCAGTGCCATGATGCGGCGCAGGGCGCGGGCGTAATCGCGGGATTCGTAATGCGCGGCGATCTCGTCGGCGGCTTCGGCAATGCCTGGCAGGTCGGCATAAAACTCCTGGATAAAGTGCGAGTTAAGCAGCTCGCCGCCGAATTTTTTTTCGATGAAGCCCGCAGCGCGGCTGGCGATGTTGATGTATTTGCCGATCAAATCGGAATTCACGCGGCTGACGAAATCGTCGAGATTGAGGTCAATGTCTTCCATCGAACCATTGAGCTTGGCGGCGAAGTAATAGCGCAGCCATTCCGGATTGAGGCCTTGCGCGAGATACGACTCGGCGGTGATGAAGGTGCCGCGCGATTTGCTCATCTTGGCGCCATCCACGGTTAAAAAGCCATGGGCGAACACTTGCGTCGGTGTGCGATAACCGGCGTGTTCGAGTTCTGCCGGCCAGAACAGGGCGTGGAAATACAGGATGTCCTTGCCGATGAAGTGATACAGCTCGGTTTTTGCATCCTTGCCCCAGAATTCATTGAAATTCAGCCCTTTTTTAGCGCACAGATTCTGGAATGAGCCCATGTAGCCAATCGGGGCGTCGAGCCAGACATAAAAATACTTGCCCGGCGCATCGGGGATTTCAAAACCGAAGTAGGGCGCATCGCGCGAGATGTCCCAGTCGGTGAGTTTGTTCTCGCCCGGCGTGCCCAGCCACTCCTGCAATTTGTGGGTGGCCTCGATCTGCAGATGGCCCGGTTCGCTCGTCCACTGGCGCAGGAATGCCTGGCAGCGTGGGTCGGACAGCTTGAAAAAATAATGTTCGGATGAGCGCAACTCCGGCTTGGCGCCGGAAATGGCGGAATACGGGTCTTTGAGGTCAGTGGGCGCATAGGCTGCGCCGCAGGCTTCGCAGGAATCGCCGTATTGATCCTTCGCGCCGCATTTCGGGCATTCGCCCTTGATGAAGCGGTCGGGCAGGAACATTTGCTTGACGGGATCAAAGTGTTGCTCGATGGGGCGCACATCAATCAGGCCGACGGCTTTCAGTTTGGTGTAGATATCTTCTGCAAAGCGCCGGGTTTCTTCCGAATGCGTGGTGTAGTAGTTATCGAATGCGACATGAAAGCCGGCAAAATCGCGGCTGTGTTCGATGTGCATGCGATCGATGAGCTGTTCTGGCGTAATGCCTTCTTTTTCCGCGCGCAGCATGATGGGTGTGCCATGCGTGTCGTCGGCGCAGATATACCAGCACTCATGGCCGCGCATTTTCTGCAGGCGCACCCAGATGTCGGTTTGCATATAACCCACCAGGTGGCCAAGATGAATGGCGCCGTTGGCATAGGGCAGGGCGCTGGTAACGAGAATTTTTCGTGACATGGGGATCGGTTTTTAAAAGAGGGTGCAATCGGGGACTCAATCAGCTTGCCAGTTTAGCAAAGGCGTGGGGAATGAGGCGCGCAGGATGGGGTTGAGATTGGCTGGGTATGGCTGGATGGGCGGCGGCGCGANNCGCGAATTCCCGCCCCTCCCATCCTCCCCTCGCGGGGAGGTTTCTATCTGGCTCGCTGCGCGAGAGGAGTGATCCGGCGCATGGTCTTTTGTTGCCTGTCAGTTTTTTGTCGCAGGGTTTCACGCGCTCATGCAAGGTATCAGGCAAGGCAGGTTACGGTTTGCTTGTCGGGGGCGTGCTTGTTGATGCCGCGGAGGATGGTCGGGTGGATGGTTGTGCCGGTGTTTTTGGCACTTGTGGCACTTGCACAAAAAATTCGCCATTTTTGATCATGCCAAGATCAAAGCGGGCACGTTCTTCGATGGCCTCAAGGCCAGACTTCAAATCGCGCACTTCGGCATCCAGCGCGGCATTGCGTTGTTCCAGGGTCTGGTTTTGCGCGCGTTGCGCTTCAAGCTGCCGACTGTTGTCCCACACGCGAAACCAGCCGCCCTTGCCGAGCCACAATGGGTATTGCAGCAAAGCGATGAGGGCGACTAGCAGCCAGGTTAACCGGCTCATGGCGTGGATTTCACCGGATGGTTTCAGTTTTATTTACGCAAATTATAAAACGCGGCCAAGCCGGGGTAGCTGGAGGTGCCGCCCAGGTCTTCTTCAATGCGCAGCAACTGGTTGTATTTGGCGATGCGGTCTGAGCGGGAAAGCGATCCCGTTTTGATCTGCAAGGCATTCAAGCCTACCGCGATGTCGGCAATGGTTGAGTCTTCCGTCTCGCCCGAGCGATGCGAGATCACCGCCGTGTAGCCAGCGCGCTTGGCTATTTCAACGGCAGCGAAGGTCTCGGTCAGCGTGCCGATCTGGTTGATCTTGACGAGGATGGAATTGGCGATGCCTTGCTGTATGCCTTCGCGCAGGATTTTGGGGTTGGTCACAAACACATCGTCACCCACGATCTGCACTTTTTTGCCCAGACGGTCGGTGAGTGTTTTCCAGCCCGGCCAGTCGGCTTCGCTCATGCCGTCCTCGATGCTGAGAATGGGGAAGCGCTCGGCGAGTGTCGCCAGGTAGTCGGTAAACGCTTCGGAGGAGAGTTCGAGCTTTTCCGAGGCCAAATGATAGCGGCCATCCTTATAGAACTCGGATGCCGCGCAGTCCAGCGCTAGCGCCACGTCCTGCCCCGGCGTGTAGCCTGCGGCTTCAATCGCGCGCAGAATCAGCTCGATGGCTTCATCGTTGCCCGCGACGTTGGGCGCAAAACCGCCTTCGTCACCCACGGTGGTGGGGTAGCCTTTTTTGTCCACCAGTTTTTTCAGGTGCTGGAACACTTCTGCGCCGCAGCGCAGCGCTTCGCGGAAGGATTGTGCGCCAACGGGCACAATCATGAATTCCTGAATGTCCAGATTGTTGTTGGCGTGCGCGCCGCCGTTGATCACATTCATCATCGGCACGGGCATTTGCATGGGGCCGGAACCGCCGAAGTAGCGATACAGCGGCAGCCCGGCTTCTTCTGCTGCGGCTTTGGCCACGGCCATGGAAACGGCCAGCATGGCGTTCGCACCCAGGCGGGATTTGTTGTCCGTGCCATCCAGTTCGATCAGGGATTGGTCGATAAAAGCCTGCTCTTCAGCGTCCAGGCCGATGATTGATTCGGAGATTTCGGTGTTGACGTTTTCCACCGCCTGCATCACGCCCTTGCCTAAAAAACGCCCCGCATCGCCATCGCGCAATTCGATGGCTTCGCGTGAGCCTGTGGAAGCGCCGGAGGGCACGGCTGCGCGGCCCAAAATGCCGGATTCGAGCAAGACATCGGCTTCAACGGTCGGGTTGCCACGCGAATCCAGAATTTCGCGGGCGACGATATCAACAATTGCACTCATGTTAGTCCTTGATTTTATTGAAATTAGAGATCAAAAGTGGGCTGCAAAACCACGGCGTTTGGTCACGCCATCGAGTTCAAGCAAGGTTTCCAACAGCTCCGGCATATCCGCCAGCGGCCAGGCGTTGGGCCCGTCGGACAAGGCTTCGGCTGGATTGGGGTGGGTTTCCATAAACAAGCCCGCAATGCCGACGGCTACGGCCGCGCGCGCCAGTACGGGGACGAATTCACGCTGCCCGCCGGAAGAGGCGCCTTGCCCGCCGGGGAGTTGCACCGAATGCGTGCCATCAAACACCACCGGGCAATTCGTCTCGCGCATGATGGCCAGGCTACGCATGTCGGACACCAGATTGTTGTAACCAAACGATGCCCCACGCTCGCACACCATGATGGTGTCCGCCCCGGCGTTGGCTTCCTTGGCTTTGGCGACGACATGTTTCATGTCGCCCGGCGCCAGAAACTGGCCTTTTTTGATATTCACCGGTTTGCCGGAAGCCGCGCACGCCTGGATGAAATCCGTTTGGCGGCACAGGAATGCGGGTGTTTGCAGCACATCCACCACGCTGGCTACTGCGGCAATTTCATCCTCGGCATGCACGTCGGTGAGCACCGGCACGCCGATTTGCTGTTTGACCTCAGCCAGGATTGCCAGGCCCGTGTCCATGCCTAAACCGCGAAACGATTTGCCCGAGCTGCGGTTGGCCTTGTCATAGGACGATTTGTAAATGAAGTTAAGCCCTAGTTTGGCGCAAATTTCCTTGAGCTGGCCGGCCGTGTCCAACGCCATCTGGCGCGACTCAATGACGCATGGGCCAGCGATCAAGAACAGCGGTTGGTCGAGCCCGGCGTTGAAGTGGCAGAGTTTCATGCTGTTTTCTTCATCGAACGCCGTACCGCCAGCGCCGACTTTACGTAGGCGATAAACAGCGGATGCCCGTTGCGCGGGTTGGAGGTGAATTCCGGATGGAACTGGCAGCCCACGAACCACGGATGCTGGCTTTGGGGCAGTTCTATCATCTCGCACAGCGGATTGCCTCCTGCGGAGACGCCGGAGATGATCAGCCCGGCTTGTTCCAGGCGCGGAAGGTAAGCGTTATTGACTTCATAACGATGGCGATGGCGCTCGGTAATCACGTCTTGCCCGTAAATCCCGCGGGCGAGCGTGTCTTTCCTGAGCTGGCACTTTTGTCCGCCTAAACGCATGGTGCCGCCCAAGTCGGAATTTTCATCACGCTGCTCAATTTTGCCTTCGTGATCTATCCATTCGGTAATCAGGGCGATCACCGGGTGCGGCGTTGCGGCGTCAAACTCGGTGCTGTGTGCGTCAGTCAGGCCCGCTGCGTCACGGGCGAATTCAATGACGGCGAGCTGCATCCCCAGGCAAATGCCCAGGTAGGGCACTTGGTGTTCGCGCGCGTAGCGAATGGCGGCGATCTTGCCTTCCGTGCCGCGTCGGCCAAAGCCACCTGGCACCAGAATCGCGTCCATTTCGGCAAGCGAGCCGCAGCCGTCCTTTTCCAGCAGTTCGGAATCCACGTAATGGATATTTACCTTGCTGCGCGTGTGTATCCCCGCATGCACCAAGGCTTCAGTGAGGGATTTATAGGATTCGGTCAGGTCGACATATTTGCCCACGAAGGCGATATTCACTTCGTCTTCGGGGTGTTCCAGCGAGTCAACCAGCTTGTTCCAGACGGATAAATCCGCCGCTTTGGAGAGGATCGCGAGCTTGTGGCAAACAATTTGATCCAGCATTTGCTCATGCAACATGGCCGGGATCTTGTAGATGCTGCTCGCATCCAGGGCCGAAATCACAGCCTCGGGCTGCACATTGGTGAACAGCGCAATTTTGAGACGTTCATCGTCAGGCAGGGGGCGATCCGCACGGCACAGCAAAATGTCCGGCTGGATGCCGATTTGCCGTAATTCCTTGACCGAATGTTGCGTCGGTTTGGTTTTGAGCTCGCCTGCGGTAGGAATCCACGGCACGAGGGTCAAGTGGATAAAGCAGGCGTTGTTTTTGCCTTCCTGGATGCCCATTTGGCGAATGGCTTCCAAAAAAGGCAGCGATTCAATATCGCCCACCGTGCCGCCGACTTCAACAATCGCCACATCTGCGCCTTCCGCGCCGCGCCGGATGTATTGCTTGATCTCGTCGGTAATGTGCGGAATAACCTGGACCGTCTTGCCGAGATACTCGCCGCGGCGTTCTTTTTTGATGACGGATTCGTAAATCTGCCCCGTCGTGAAATTGTTGCGCCTGCCCATTTTGGCGCTGGTAAAGCGCTCATAGTGGCCAAGATCAAGATCGGTTTCTGCGCCGTCCTCGGTGACAAACACCTCGCCATGCTGGAAGGGCGACATGGTGCCGGGATCGACATTGATGTAAGGGTCAAGCTTGAGGTGGGTAACGGTTAAACCGCGCGATTCGAGAATCGCCCCCAGACTTGCAGCAGCAATGCCTTTGCCCAAGCTGGACACGACACCACCTGTAACGAAAACATATTTAGCCATGGAAATGCAGGTGTGGGAAATTCGTATGATAGCGGAAATTCGCCATTTGAATGAAGGGGGTGAGGACAAAAACTCTGCGGCGCGTGGTGGCTGATAAGATTGATTTATTGAAAAAATTTTTAATTCTCAATCAGTTATAAAATCCGGCTAATTTTTTCAGGCAGCCTGTTTTTTTGCCGGGCTGATGCAACTTGGCAGGTCTTGTTCAGGAAAGGCCGGAGATTCCAAGTAAGCTGCTTGCCGCTTTTTAGTTGGTGCATGGGCGCAAAGGATTAAAACCAAAAAGCTATAATGGCCGCTTGTTTTCGACAGGCTGGAAAATTAGTCCCGTGCCAGCATTGCCTGTATTTTCCTGTCTTTGCCTGTTGTCTTCGTTGTAAGCTCACGCACTGTCCATGGGACATCCCAGCGCCCGTTATCCTTTTTTATGACCCAGATTACTGAAAAAACCATACTCGACACCTTGTCCCAGGTGACCAACCCGCACACGCAGCGCGATTTTGTGAGTGCAAAACAGATTAAAAATATCCGCTTGTCCGCGGACGGCAAAAATGATGTCGCGCTGGATGTTGTCCTCAACTACCCCGCCAAACGTCAGTTGGGGCGTATCCAGGCAATCGTTACGGAGGGCTTGCAAAGCATTCCGGCCATTGGCCAGATCAGCGTGAATGTGTCCTCAGCCGTCGTGGCGCATGCCGTACAGCGCGGGGTGAAGCTGATTCCCGGCGTCAAGAACATCATCGCTGTGGCCAGTGGCAAGGGCGGAGTGGGCAAATCCACGACTGCCGTGAATCTGGCCTTGGCCTTGATGCTGGAAGGTGCGCGGGTAGGTATTCTGGATGCGGATATTTATGGTCCGTCCCTGCCGCAAATGCTGGGTGTGCAAGGACAGCAGCCCGAAGCGGTTGAAGGCCGCGGCATCATGCCGTTAATGGCCCATGGCCTGCAGGCCATGTCGATTGGTTTGCTGATCGACCCGGAGCAGCCCATGGTGTGGCGCGGGCCGATGGTCACGCAAGCCTTGATGCAGTTGCTGAAAGAAACCTGCTGGCAGGATCTGGACTATTTGATTGTTGACATGCCGCCCGGAACAGGCGATATTCAGCTCACCCTGGCGCAACAAGTGCCTGTTACCGGCGCGGTGATTGTGACCACGCCACAGGATATTGCGCTCCTGGATGCGCGCAAAGGGCTTAAAATGTTCGAAAAAGTAGGTGTGCCGATTTTAGGCGTGGTGGAAAACATGAGCATTCACATCTGTTCGCAGTGCGGCCATGCAGAGCCTGTTTTCGGTAGTGGCGGTGGTGGGCGCATGGCGACGGATTATGCCATTGAGCTGTTGGGGGCCTTGCCATTGGATATTGCGATTCGCACGCAGACGGATGCAGGTACGCCCACGGTGGTGGCTGATCCTGACGGGCAGGTAGCTGAGATTTACGCGACGATCGCGCGCCGTCTTGCGGTTAAACTGGCAGGACAGGCGCAGGATCAGACCAGTAAGTTTCCTGACATCGTGATCCGGAATACGTAAAAAGTCGGCGCTGGCAAGACGGCGGCTGTGCCCGGGGTGGCTCAGGGAGGCCAGCGATACCTGCGTATTTGCCGATATATTCCAATGAATGGCGCGGTGGTTTATCGGCGTATTTCAAGTCAGGTTTGACTATCGGTTTGACTATCGGTTTGACTAATGAGCCGCCTTTAAACGGCGTCGTATAAAACAATCAATGTGCCCTGTGAGCAGGGTTTGATATTTAACTTAATTTTTTAGGCGACATGCCCTATGAATGAACAATCAACCTCTGGACAAGTACAAGAGGTCAAAGTCCTGGCAAACGGGACGGCAAACGAAGCAGCCACTCCAAACGAAGCGGCCATCCCAAACGAAGCAGCCACCCCAAGCGGGATAGAGAATATCGGTCAGTTAACGGATGCGGGCGGGCTTGGCGTTTCCCCAGCCATGCCGAATGCAACCCCGAACCTGAGCCCGGATCGAACATCAGATGCCCTGGATGAGTGTGCGGTAGCTGAGCCCGCCCGCCCGCGGGCGGCTCCACGCGTGATGGTGAAGAGTCCTTCCCGATTGAAAGTGGCTAAAGCAGCACTGGCAGAACCGCTTGCTGTAGAGGGCGTTGCAACTGCTGCAGAAAACAGGGCTGAATTTGCTGCGGGAATTGAAATTGCCAAGGAGCCAGAAGTGCCGGTGGGGGTTGCAGTTGAACTGGCCGATGCCATGCCCGCTGTTGTCCCAGGTGCCGGGTTAGCAGAACCCGCCCAGGCTAAAGCACTGGATACAGACGCTTTAACGCCGGATGCAGCCCATCCCGACAAGGGCGAAGTGTTTGCAGAGGTTGTGCTCCAGGCGCATTCGGGGCAACCCAGGCAAAATCCGCAAGCAGTGCCAGCAAAGCCACCGTTGCCTGACCCGCGCCGTCGCTTGCGCGAGTTATTGGCGATTCCCGATCGAGATCGGTCGGATGCGTTGTGGGATGAACTCATTGAGCTGGAAATACAGCTAGCGCCGGGCAATCGTGCGCAATCACCGCACCAGGTGGATACGGGGCGGCAACCCAAGCAACAACGCTTTGCCGAGCCTGGGCGCAGATCTGCAGCCTCACCATCAGCCGGTGCGAATCGCCATTACCGTTCGCAAGGCAATGTCCACGGCTTGCAGGGTGCAGGAAACAGTGTAGCAAACCCGAATGGCGGACCTGCTGTTGCAGGTCCAGGAAATCCGGGTATGGCCAAACCGGGCAAGCGGTTTTTTAAAAAATCACGTCGTGGGCCGCGACCGGCAGATAAGGTTTGATTCGCCGTTAATTTAGCGTGAAACAACGCCAGCAACGCCAACAACGCCATTTGATGCTGGGCACGCCGCTCGCGCAGCGAGCCAGATAGA
>DILC01000033.1:41122-53897 GCA_002424865.1 Rhodocyclaceae bacterium UBA5602
TTAGGGGGTAACGGTTTATCCAACGAACTCATCCAGCTTGTCCATTCACGCCCAGTGTGTTGACAACGGCAACGACAGCGGTGGTGAGCACGCTCAAGTCTGCCGCTGAAATGACAAATGGCGGCATGAGGTAAATTACTTGGCCAAATGGCCGAATCCACACGCCGCGGGACGCAAACTGGGTGCGATAGGCGGATAGATTGATCGCACCCTGCATTTCCACGACGCCAATCGCGCCCTTGACGCGGACATCCTGCACGCCGGCTAATTGGCGGCAAGGGGCGAGTTCCTGTTCCATCTGTTCTGCAATCATCGCCACTTGCTGCAAGCGCGGTTCTTGCGCAAACAAATCGAGCGATGCGTTGGCCGCAGCGCAGGCCAGCGGGTTGGCCATGAAAGTAGGGCCGTGCATCAAGGCGCAGGCAGGGTCGTCGCTCAAAAATGCCGCGAAGACATGCCGCCTGGCAACGGTCGCGGCCAGTGCCAGCGTGCCGCCGGTAAGTGCTTTGGAGAGGCAAATGATGTCAGGCACAACACCGGCCTCCTCACAGGCAAACAAGTGTCCCGTGCGCCCAAAGCCGGTCATGATTTCATCGGCAATCAACAGCACGCCGTGACGCTGGCAGGCCGCCGCTACCTGGGCGAGCGTGGCGGCATCGTGCATTTGCATGCCGCCGGCACCTTGCACCAAGGGTTCGATAATCACTGCGGCGACTTCATGCGCGTGTTGCGCGAGGCACTCTTCAAATGCGGTTTGGCTTTTTTCATCCACAGGCAATTCAGCCATGATTTCTTGCGGCATGGATGCCGAAAATTGCGCGTGCATGCCTTCTTCCGGGTCGCAAACGGCCATCGTGGCAAAGGTATCGCCGTGGTAGCTGTGACGGAAATGAATGATGCGCTGGCGGCTTGGCTCGCCTTTGTTCATCCAGTATTGGCGCGCCATTTTGAGTGCCACCTCGACTGCGACAGAGCCGGAATCGGTAAAGAAAACATGCGCTAAATCGCCCGGCAAGAGCGCGGCCAGGCGTTGCGCGAGCTTGGCCGCTGGCTCATGCACCAGGCCGCCAAACATGACATGTGGCATGACATTCAACTGTCCAGCCACTGCTTGGCGGATGTGCGGATGGTTATAGCCATGACAAGCTGTCCACCAGGATGAGATGCCATCAATCAGTTCGCGCCCGTCCGCTAAACGTATCCTCACCCCTTGAGTGGCGATGGCAACGGGGACGGGCGGTGTGGTGGCCATTTGGGTATAGGGAAGCCAGAGCGCAGCGTTCGATGCAGGGGGGGCTTGGGATGCCTGGCTCGTGAATGGCGTGTTGTTTTTGCTCTCAGGCATGGTGATTATGTCGGCATGGATCAGTACGCTGGGGAACTCTTGGTGTTAAGAGATGTCCCTCATTCGATCGGTACGCAAGGGTTGGCGCGGGCGCGGATGAAGGTTTTGGCTGCGTCAAGCCAGTTTATCAGTGGTATTCGTTGCTTGAAGCGGGGGATGCTCCTTTGTGTGGCAGTCAGGCATGGGGTTATGGAAATATCCCTGCTGTAAAATGAGAAACAGGGCGGGATATCGCGCTGCCCTGATTTGTTGTACCGATTATTTGTGGGGGAGTGTTTATTTTATCGCATCCGTTTGCATGGCATGGCCTGCTGGCCCGTGGCTTGGTGGTTTTTGGTTTTGGGGGTATGCAACTGCCTTTGATGGCTGCTGCTCAGGTGACTGCTCAGGCGCCAGTTTTGGCGGCTGAGCAGGCGGCTCCGGCTGCGCCAGTTACACAGTCGTTCCCTGCAACTTTGTCTGCTTCACCTGGTCCGGCTGTGTCGATAGCGCCGCTTGGGCAGGCTCAAGTTATCGGCCGTACGTTTGAGTACGAGGTGCAGCCGGGCGATTATCTGATCAAGGTGGGTGCGCGGTTTGGTGTTACGCCAGTTGTATTGGCGCGTGATAATGGTCTGCAAGCTGCCGAGTATCTGCAACCAGGGCAAAAGTTGCAAATCGATAATCGGCACATTGTGCCGCAGGTGCAGATTCAAATCCAGACCCAGATCCAGACCCAGACCCAGGCGGCCGCGTTGCTGATCAATTTGCCGCAGCGGCTGCTGTATTTTTTCCGCGCTTCGGAGATACAAGCCCAGCATCAGCCCCAACTGATCGCAGCCTATCCGGTGGGGCTGGGCAAACCCAGCTGGCCGACGCCCGAGGGCGAATTCACGGTCGTCAATAAGTCCGACCACAAAACCTGGGTGGTGCCCAAATCCATTCAGGCAGAGATGCGAAAAAAAGGGCAGGTGGTAAAAACCTCTGTGCCGCCGGGGCCGGATAATCCGCTGGGCAACACTTGGCTGGGACTGAGTATTCCGGCGCTGGGCATTCATGGCACCAATGCGCCGCCGAGTGTGTATCATTTTCAGAGCCATGGCTGCATTCGCTTGCACCTTGACGATATCCTCGCGCTTTTCCCCCAGGTGCCGCTGGGCACGCCTGGGCGAATTATTTACAGCCCGCTGCTTATGGCAGAATCTGCCGGGCAGGTTTTTCTGGAGGTGCATCCGGATATTTACCGGCGCGGCGATGTGTCGATGGCGGCGCTCGAAAGCCTGGCGCAGCAACAGTTGCTGACCGAGCGCATCGACTGGACGCGTGCGGCCGACGTGTTGAAGCGACAGGATGGCATCGCGAGGGATGTGACGCGCGTCCGCCCGGTGGTTGTTCCAGCGCACATCGCGCCCGCACCCGCACCCGCACCCGCGTCCGCACCTATGGGCCGCCCCGAACCATGAAATCCGTCAACCTCATTGCGCCAAGGGCTGGCAAATGGGCCCGCCCCGCCCATCCGCATCGCCCCCTCTTGGGGAGGCTTCTATCCGGCCCGCTGCGCCCGGTGATTACACAGCGCACTTGCCCCAAGCCTTTCACGTTGAAAATTGAAATGAAGGAGAAGTTAAGCAATGACAAACCATTCCACGGGTAAGACGGCATGCAAAACACGCCGCAGCTGGTTAAAAGCGGGTGCGGCCTTGGCGCTTACGGGCTTCACCGGCCGATCGGCCTGGGCTGCCATTGACCGCAAAGCAAGTGCGCGCGAGCTGAGTTTTTACAATCAGCATACCGGCGAGAGCCTGAAGACGAGCTATTGGACGGATGGCGAGTATGTGCCGGAAGCTTTGGCTGACATCAACCATATCTTGCGTGATCACCGCACCAACGACGTGCTGCCCATGCAGCTGCCGCTGCTGGATTTGCTGTACACCTTGCACGGCGTGCTGGCTGTGCCGCGCCCGTTCCAGATTATTTCTGGCTATCGCTCGCCTAAAACCAACGCGTTGCTGGCCGCAAATTCAGGCGGCGTGGCCAAGCACAGTTTGCACATGCAAGGCATGGCAGTGGATATTCACGTTGAAGGGGTGCCGCTGGATCAGCTGCGCCGGGCAGCGATTGGCTTGCAGACTGGCGGCGTGGGTTATTACCCGGCCTCTGGCTTTGTGCATGTGGATATTGGCCGCGCGAGGCACTGGTAGCCAAGGGCAGGGTTGTTATCTCAAACCTGCCATGGCGCGCGCTGGCCAAAAAAGTCGGCGCTGGCAACACGGCGGCGAGCCTTGCCAGATTGCCTGACTNNGACTACGCCACCGCGTGAAACTGCAATGCGGCCAGGTGCGCGTAGAGGCCGCCTTTGGCCACCAGCGCTTCATGCGTGCCGGTCTCCACGATGCGGCCGTCTTCCATCACGATGATGCGGTCGGCGCGTTGCACGGTAGCGAGGCGATGCGCGATGATCAAGGTGGTGCGGCCTTGCATGGCCGCTTCCAGGGCGCCTTGCACCAAGCGCTCCGATTCTGCATCGAGCGCGCTGGTGGCTTCATCCAATAACAGCAAGGGCGGGTTTTTCAGCATCGCGCGGGCAATCGCGATACGCTGGCGCTGGCCACCGGAGAGCCGCACGCCACGCTCGCCCAGAAAGCTCTGGTAGCCTTCAGGCAGCTTCTCGATGAATTCGTGCGCTGCGGCCAGGCGCGCGGCGGCGATCACTTCTTCATCGCTGGCGCTGGGCCTGCCGTAGCGGATGTTTTCCAGCGCGTTGGCGGAAAAAGTCACGCTGTCCTGCGGCACGATGCCGATGGCATGGCGTAAATCATTGAGGGCGAGCTGGCGAATATCCACGCCATCGAGCATGATGCGTCCCTGTTGCGGGTCGTAAAAGCGCAGCAGCAACTGGAACAGGGTCGTCTTGCCCGCGCCCGAGGGGCCGACCACGGCGATGGTCTCGCCGGGATGGATGTCGATCGAGACATGGTCCAGGGCAGGGGTGAGCGGGCGCGACGGGTAGTTAAAGCATACGTCTTGCAGCGTCAGCGCCGCGCCTTGGCCGGTGGGGGGCGGCAAGGCATGCGGATGGTCGGGCGATTGAATGTGTGATTCGGTGGCGAACAACTCCAGCAGGCGTTCGGTCGCGCCGGCGGCGCGCTGCACATCTCCCATGACTTCAGCCAGCCCGCCAATGGCGCCGGCGACCATCACCGAGTAAAGCACGAACTGACCCAAATCTCCGCCCGTCATGCGGCCTTCGATGACGGCATAAGCACCCAGCCACAGCACGAAAACGATCGCGCCGAAGATCAGCAGGATGGCAATCACGGTCAGCAACGAGCGGGCGCGAATGCGCTGGATGGCGGTTGCAAAGGCAGTATTGACGGTAGCGCCAAAACGGGCGATCTCCTGGGCTTCTTGCGTGAAGGCCTGCACCGTGGGCATGGCATTGAGCACTTCGCCCGCCAGCGCCGAGGCGTCGGCAACACGGTCTTGCGAATCACGCGAGAGCTTTCTCACGCGGCGGCCAAAATAGACGATGGGCAGCACGACAGCGAGCAGCATGACGATAATGATGATGGAGAGCTTGAAGCTGGTGATCATCATCATGGCCAGTCCGCCGATGAACATCAGCAAATTGCGCAAACCCATGGAGATGCTGGTGCCAACGACTGTCTGGATCAGCGTGGTGTCCGTTGTCAGTCGCGAGAGCACTTCGCCGGTACGCGTGGTCTCAAAAAACTGCGGGCTTTGTTTCAATACATGGCCATACACGGCGGCGCGAATGTCCGCCGTGACGCGCTCGCCCAGCCAGGAGACGGCATAAAAGCGTGCCGCGGTGGCCACGGCCATGACGCTGGCAACACCAAACAAGGCGAGGAAATACAAGTCGATTTGCCCCTGGCTCTGGCTGCCGGTGGCGCCAAAGCCAAGATCGATCATTTGCTTGAAAGCGTAGGGGATGCTGAGCGTTGCCAGGGCGGCCACGACCAGGGCGACGCCGGCCAGAAAAAACTGCGTGCGGTAAGGCCTTAAAAAGGGCAACAGGCCCTTGAGCATCGTGAGGCGGGGTTTGGTGGGCATGAGTGGCTTGTTTGGATTGGGTTGGGGAGTTCATCCCCCGTGAATAGGCAGCTTACTCGAAATGGATGTCAGGGCTTTGAGCCGCCATGGGCCGTGGGCAGTAAAACTCCCAGGGCAGTAAAACCCGGCGCCATTTTGCCCGGCGCCACGTTGTCGGGCCTGTCCGGGTTTTATGCTTGGGCCCATGCCCTGTCCGCCGTCCCGCCAACGCCGACTTTTTGCTGTGGTGGCCACTCGTGCCACCACAGCATCCATCCGGCATCTCAACTTTATGCCAACAAGCCTATTCCTTGATGGCTTCAATGGCAATGTCAATGCGCACATCATCACTGACATAGGGCGCATATTTGCCGGCGTTAAAGTCGGAGCGTTTGACTACGGTGTAGGCATTGGCGCCGATGGCGTCTTTCTTCACCATCGGATGCGGCATGGCTAAAAAAGATGTCACGGTCAAGGTGACCGGCTTGGTGATGCCCTTGAGCGTCAGGTTGCCCTCGATGCTGGCGGGTTTGTCCCCGTGAAAGACCACTTTGGTCGATTTGAAGGTGGCGGTTGGATACTTGGGGGTATCGAAGAAATCCTCACCCTGGATATGTTCGTTAAAGACCGGAAAGCCGGTGTCCACGGACTTGGTATCAATCACCACATCGACCGAACCGGTCTTCGCCACCTTGTCGAAAATGACCTTGCCGGTGGTTTTGTCGAAGCGGGAGAGTTGGGTGGAAAAGCCAAAATGGCTATATGAAAAGCGCGGGAAGCTGTGGGCTTGGTCCAGCACGTAAGTTTCGGGTGCGGCGATGGCGGGAAGCGCTGCGCTAGCGGCGAAGACAAGGGCTGCAAAATGTGTTCGTTTTTTCATGGCGATGTCCTGTGGGGGTAGATGGGGATGGGGATAATGCTGGGAGCTAAATTGTTTCGGCAGCTAAACGTCCATGCCGTAGATCATCCATGGCCTGCTTGATTTCCTGCTGGGTGTTCATCACAATCGGGCCGTACTGGATGATGGGTTCATTCAGTGGCCGACCGGCGATCAGCAGCACACGGGCGTCTTCTGCCGCTTCAATCACCACGCCATCGGCGTGCGCGCCGTTGGCAAGGATGGCCATGCGTTGCGTCGGGATTTGCGTTCCGGCAATGCTGGCTTTGCCGCGATAAACATAAACGAAACTGTTATGTCCTGCAGGTAGCGGTTGCGTAAATCGCCTGTCGGCGGGCAGGTGAATATCGAGATAAATGGGCTGCGTGATGTCCCGGGTGATGGCGCCCGCCACGCCGTGGCTCTGGCCAGCCAGGACGGTTACGCGGACACCCGCAGGCGTCACGAAGCCGGGCAGCTCGGCCGCGGGAAAATCCCGGTACCAGGGTGTCATCATTTTGTCCTGGCTGGGCAGGTTCAGCCAGAGCTGAAAGCCTTCCATGACGCCTTCTTTCTGTTCCGGCATCTCGGCATGGATGACGCCACGACCCGCCGTCATCCACTGCATGCCGCCATTTTCCAGCAGCCCTTCGTGGCCTGCACTGTCGCGATGCCGCATGCGGCCGGCAATCATGTAGGTCGCCGTTTCAAAGCCGCGGTGGGGATGCGCCGGAAAGCCGCCGATGTAGTCCGCCGGGTTGTCGCTACCGAAGGCATCCAGCAGCAGAAAGGGGTCGAGCCGAGATTGCAGCGATTGCGTCAATACCCGGATCAGCTTGACGCCCGCGCCGTCCGAAGTGGCTTTGCCTGCCACCAGTTGCTCAACGGTGCGTGAATGAATGACAGCTTCTTCGGTCGGGCAGGGGTTGGTCTTCATGGCGCGCCACTCTCGATTGGGATATTTGAAATAAGCCGTTCAATCAGCCTTGAACGGACAGTCTTCAAGCGAATGCTCTGGCCATATCCGCTTCGGCCTCGGCAAAGCCTTGAGCGGCCGCTTCTGGCCCCATGTTCAGGCCTTCGGCGTAAATGAATTGAACGTCGGTCAAGCCGACAAAGCCCAGCACAGTTTTGAGATAAGGCACCTGACTGTCATTCCCGGTGTTGCGGTAGATGCCACCGCGGGCGAGCGCAACATAGGCTTTTTTGCCCTTGAGTAAGCCTTCAGGGCCGCTTTCCGTATAGCGGAAGGTCACGCCGTTACGCACCACCGCATCAATCCAGTTCTTCAATTGTGCGGAAATGCCAAAGTTGTACATGGGTACGCCCAGCACAATGATGTCTGCCGCTTGCAATTCGGCAATCAGTGCGTCATCGAGGGCAACGCGCGCCGTTTGCTCCGCCGTGCGTTGCTCGGCCGGAGTGAATAAGGCAGCGAGGCCTGCCGCATCCAGCGTGGGATGAGGCGTCACGGCCAGGTCGCGGCGGATAAGTTTTGCGCCCGTATGCCTGGCTTGCAAGTGCGCTACGATGTCATTGGCAATCCGGGTGGAGTTGGCGCCTTCTGTGCGTGCGCTGGCATTGATTTGCAGGATGTTCATTGGGTTTTCCTTGAGATTGGGTTCGGTAAGGCGGGTACTCTATTGATAGATGAATCATTAGTAAATACCTTAAATCGGATAACATTGTTTCATATATGGAACAGTTCGACCCTAACGATCTTTTGATCTTTGCCCGCGTGGCTGAAGCCGGTAGTTTCAGCCTGGCCGCCCAGCGCATCGGCCTGCCGAAATCGACCGTATCACGGCGAATTTCCTTGCTCGAAAATCAGCTGGGTGAGCGCCTGATGCTGCGCACCACCCGCCGTCTGACGCTCACCGAGTTTGGCCAGCAGTTGCTGGAACATGCGCGTCAGGTGGTGGCGGAAGTCGAGGCCGTGGGCGCATTGAGCGAGTTTCGGCAAGCGCGTCCCAGTGGCCGGCTCAGGGTGTCCATGCCGAGTGATTTCGCCACCATGCTGCTGGCCGACATGCTGGCGGCGTTTATCGCGCGCCATCCCGCGGTATCACTGGAACTCGATTTGTCGCCGCGTCGCGTCGACCTGCTGGGCGAAAACTTTGATCTGGCGATTCGCATGGGGGATTTGCCGGACGACGCACTCCTTGCGGCACGGCGAATTGCCGTGTTTCAGGGGGGGCTTTATGCGGCGCCAGCTTATCTGGCCGGGCGTGGGGATCCGCGCTCCCCGAATGAACTCTTTCAACATGATGCCTTGCGCTTGCTCGGGGGCAATGGCGAGGCGGTCGGCTGGGTCTTGCTGTCCGGGAATCAGCGTTGGGCAGAAGTGCCGCAGGGGCGCGCCGCAGCAAACTCCCCGGAGGTCCTGATCGGCCTGGCATGCGCTGGCGCCGGAATTGCCGCAGTACCGGATTATTTTGCGGCATCCAGCGTGCGCAATGGCCGTTTGCGGCGGGTGTTGCCTGATTGGCATTTGCCTGCGGATACGGCGTGGGCCGTATTCCCGGGGCGCCGCCTGATGGCGGCGAAAACCCGCGCGTTCATTGACATGCTGGATGGGGCGTTGAGTGATGTCCAAGAGAAGGCCATCTAGAATGCCATCTTGCTGAGTATCTTCCATTAGTCTGTACTTAATTCAGGAATCTTCCATGCGCACCGACACCCCGCAAACAATTTATCTCAAGGATTACACCCCGCCTGCCTGGTGGGTCGACACGGTTGATCTGCATGTGGCGATTCAGGAGGGCTATGCCGAGGTGAGCGCCAAACTGGGCTGCCGGCGAAATATGCAGGTGGTGGGTGGCGAGTTCGTTTTGCATGGCGAGGCGCTTGACTTGCGAAAACTTCTCGTAGAGACGCATCGCGCTGGCGTTGGTGACACGGCGCTGGACGCGTCGCAATACACGCTGACGGACGGCGCGCTGACCATCCATGCAGCGCTGCCGGACAATTTCGTGCTGGAAACCGTGGTGCGCATCCAGCCGGACAAGAACACGCAGCTCTCGGGCTTGTACCGTTCGCGCGATGGGTATTTCACGCAATGCGAGGCCGAGGGCTTTCGCCGCATCACGTTTTTTCCCGACCGGCCGGATGTGATGGCGCGCTACACCTGCACCATCGAAGCCGACCGCGAGCGCTTTCCGCAACTGCTGTCCAATGGCAATCGGGTGGCCAGCGGCGCATCCTTGGGTGAGGAAAATGCCGGCCGGCACTGGGCGCGCTGGGAAGACCCTTTCGCCAAGCCGTGTTATCTGTTCGCGCTGGTGGCGGCCAGGCTGGATGTACTGGAGGATGTTTTTGTGACCCAATCCGGCCGATCGGTGCGCTGCGCGGTGTACGTCGAGCCGGGCAAGCTTGACCAGTGCGGGCATGCGCTGGTTGCCTTGAAGAAGGCGATGCGTTGGGATGAAGAACGTTTCGGGCTGGAGATGGATCTGGATCACTACATGATCGTCGCGGTGGGCGACTTCAACATGGGGGCGATGGAGAACAAGGGGCTCAACATTTTCAACACCAAGTATGTGCTGGCGCGCCAGGATACGGCGACGGATGCGGATTACCAGGCCATCGACCGCGTGGTGGGGCACGAGTATTTCCACAATTGGACGGGCAACCGCGTGACTTGCCGCGACTGGTTTCAGTTGTCGCTGAAGGAAGGGCTGACCGTGTTCCGCGACCAGGAGTTCGGCGCGGACGTGCATTCGCGCGCGGTGACGCGCATCCAGGAAGTGCGCACGCTGCGCATCGCGCAGTTTCCCGAGGATGCGGGGCCGATGGCGCATCCGATCCGCCCGGCGTCTTACGCCGAGATCAATAATTTTTACACCGCCACGGTGTATGAGAAGGGCGCGGAAGTGGTGCGCATGATCCAGACGCTGATCGGGCGCGAGGCGTTCCGGCGCGGCATGGATTTGTATTTTGCGCGGCATGACGGGCAGGCGGTGACGTGCGAGGATTTTGTCGCGGCGATGGCGTCGGCCAGCGGCGTGAACCTCACGCAGTTCCGCCGCTGGTATGCCCGCGCGGGCACGCCGCGCTTGCACGCGACAGGGCGGTATGATGCCGCCGCCAAGCGTTACACCCTGACCTTGGCGCAAACCCTGGCGCCGACGGCGTATGAAGCGCGGCTGCGGGAAGCGGGCTTGCCGGTGGATGATGGCCCGCTGCACATGCCGGTTGCGGTCGGTTTGGTGTTGCCGGATGGCAGCGATGCTTTTTTAGAGCAGACAAAGGTGCTCTCGCTCACTGAGGCTGAGCAGAATTTTGTCTTCGATGATATTCCGGCAGCGCCCGTGGTGTCCTTGCTGCGTGATTTTTCCGCGCCCGTGCAACTGGATTTTGCGCAAACCGATGCCGAGCTCGCGCATTTGATGGCGCACGATTCGGACGCCTTCAATCGCTGGGAGGCCGGACAGCGCCTGGCCACGCGTGTGCTGCTGGCGGGTATCGCGGCAGAGGGCAAGGAGGACTGGATTCCGGCGAGTTTTGTGGCCGCCTGTGCGCGGGTATTGGAAGCCGGCCTGCAAGGGGGAAGGGATAGCGCTGCATTGGCCGCTGAATCCTTGACGCTGCCTGCCGAGCAAGTATTGGCGGAAGTGGTCTCGGGACAAGGCCGGGTGATCGACCCTGACGCGATTCATCAGGCGCGCATCCAGCTGCGTCGCCATCTGGCGGGCGCCTTGCGCGATCGTTTTGAAGTGGTGTGGACGGACTTGGCGCCCAGCGGGCCGTATGCGCCGACGGGCGAGCAGGTCGGCCGCCGCGCCTTGCGCAACCTGTGTCTTGGCTATCTTGCGGAGAGCGAGGCGGACTATCTGCACGCTGCGGTCTTGCCACGCTTGATGGCGCAGTTGAATCGCAGCGACAACATGACGGATGCCAGCGCGGCGCTCGGTGTGTTGGCGAATCTCGACCTGCCCGAGCGTGAAACGGCGTTGGCGATTTTTTATGCCAAGTGGCAGGACGAGGCTTTGGTGGTCGACAAGTGGCTGCAAGTTCAAGCGACGTCAAGGCTGCCGGAGACCACGGCGCGGGTCGCTGAATTGATGCGCCACCCGGCGTTTGACATCAAAAATCCGAACAAGGTGTATGCCCTGGTGCGCAGCTTTTGCGCCGCCAACCCGCGCCATTTTCATGCGGCGGATGGCAGCGGCTACCGGCTGGCGGCGGACTTCATCATCGGGCTGCAGGCGATGAATCCGCAAGTGGCGTCCCGCATTGCGCGCAGCTTTGACCGCTGGCGGCAGTTCGATGCCGTGCGCCAGGGGCATGCGCGCCAAGCGCTGGAGCGGATTGCCGGGTGTGAGGGCTTGGCCAAGGATGTGGCTGAAGTCGTGGCCAACGCCTTGAAGTAATGGCATGAGCGCGTATTTCATTACCGGTACCGGCACGGATATTGGCAAAACCTGGCTCACCTGTGCGCTGTTGCGGCACTGGCGCGCTGCCGGGCAGCCTGTTCAAGCCTATAAGCCGGTGCTCTCAGGCTTTGATATGGCCACAGCAGAAGCGAGCGATGCCGGACAAATCCTTGCGGCATTGGGGCGCACGATGGATGTCGCTGCATTGGACGAGATTGCGCCCTGGCGTTTTGCCGCGCCCTTGTCGCCCGACATGGCGGCAACAAGAGAAGGGCGGGCAGTTGATTTTGACGCGCTGGTCGCCTTTACGCGCCGTTGCCTGCCCGCGAAGCGGCATTCCAGGCAGGCAGGGCACGCCAGCACCGAATTTCCCATGCTTGTCGAAGGTGTCGGTGGCGTGATGGTGCCACTGGATGCGCAACACACCGTGCGCGACTGGATCGCCGCCAGTGATCTGCCTTGCGTGCTGGTCGCGGGCAGTTATCTGGGCAGTTTGAGCCATACGCTGACGGCGTTGGAGTCACTCAAGAAAGTCGGCGCTGGCGTGACGGCGATCGTGGTGAATGAATCCCCCGATTCTTCTGTTTCCCCGGATGAAACCTTGACATCCTTGCATCCGCATGTGGGCGATGTGCCTTTGCTTGGCATTGATCGCGCCTATCCTGCCAGCGGCGTGGCGGCGCTGGCGGAAATTTTGCGCTGATTGTTGGCAGGCTTTGGCGCTATAGCCGAGGTGTGTTATTCGCTTGCGGGTTTGGCGAGTGCCGCGACGGTGGCTTCACGTTGAGTCTGCTGGTTATCCTTATTCTCGTCTCCCATCGTCCACCCCCCGCCCAAGGCACGGATCAACTGCACGCTGGCGCGCAACTGGCGGGTGTTGATCGCCAAGGCGTTGCGCTGAGCCTGCAGGGCCGTGGTTTGCGAGCTGACGACTTCAAGGTAACTGATGGCGCCTTCGCGGTAGCGCGTGTTGGCAAAGTCGAGCGAGCGTTGCGCTGCGGCAGCGGCGGCTTGCTCGGCTTCGAGCGCCGTGTGGTAATGCTGGAGCTGTGCCAGATTATCCTCGACTTGCTGAAAAGCAGCCAGCGCGACACTGCGATATTGCGCGCTTAATTCGTCCAGCGCTGCCCGGGATTGCGCGACTTT
>DILC01000048.1 GCA_002424865.1 Rhodocyclaceae bacterium UBA5602
GGGTCGGATACGATTTTCACGGGATTTTTAGCATGGGGAGCTGACGGTTCTGCACCGGCTTCGGCTATCGGGTGCTGGGTAAATCCGGCGCCATGGTCTGCCGTGCGCCAGGGAGCGTGGGTGTGCCGGTGAGTCGCCGGGTCGCGGCGGGATGCACGTATTCCTGTTGCGGGGCGAGCGTGGGGCCGCCGGTTTCCTTGATGCTGGGCGGCGCAACATAGGTTCGTTCCAGGCCGCTGCCTCTGGCGATGCGGTAATCATGCCGGTCGGACAGTACAAAACTGGTGGCGTCTACATTCGGGTTATTGACAAATAGCCCGTCGAGGCCGGTATTCAGCAGCCGTTTGCCCAGCAACAGGTTGTTGTAAGCGGTGATGCCGCTGGCGCCAGGCTTTACGGCCAGGAACATTCCGTTCCCGGGGCGGTGGTCCACCAGCGTGTTGTTGATGAGATAAAGTGCGTTCTTTGGTGTCTTGTAGCCTTCGGCGCCAAACGAAATCAAGGTCGGATTTTCCGTCGTGGCGCTTTGCTCGATGATATTGCCGATCACGTAGGCCGTGCCGCCGTTGGGGAATTCCAGCTCGTAGCTGGCGCGGCCGCCGGTTTCATCGGTGAGCCGGTTATACAGAATGTGGTTTTCGCGTGCGCGGCTTTTGAGCAGATGGCCGACATTGGCGTGGTGAAAGTAGCTGCCGGTCACGCTGAGTTTTTTGATGGCGCCTACATAAAGGTTGTGGCTGTAGCCGTCGCCTGCGCCATTGNNATGAGCCGGACGCGGCCGCTGTCGGGGGCGGCTTCGGGGTCGGCTTTTGCGTTATTCAGGGCGCGTATGGTCAGATTGTTTTGCGTCCATACCGCAACGTCATGCGGGTAGTCGCCGACAGCAATTTCTATGGTGTCGCCATCGCGTGCCAGCGCAGCGGCCTGGGCTATGCTGCGGATGGCTTTGCCGTGTCCGACGGTGATTGTCCGGCCAGCTTTTCGGCCAGTGGTTGCCAGGTTCGTGGCGGGCGTTGCCTCTGCGGGAATCACGATCAGCTCGCCAGTCGGGGCGCGGCGAATTTCGCCGCGATAGGGTGGGGCTTCAGGCAGCGTGTCTTCGCGCATTGGGTCGCTATTGCTGTCAGTTTGCGCGGCGCTCCAGGGGCTGTGCAATAGGGCTGCAGCACACACGGCGCAGAGTAAAAAATGCCCGCTGCGGCGGGGAGTTGCCTTGGGCCGGACGCTGCATTTTGTTGTGTTGTGGTTGGCATTAGTCAGCAGGCAGATGGCTGACCGGCGTGTGAATCGCCATCCAGACGTTAAACCCGCCGTCTTGTCAGCGCCGACTTTTTTTGTTGTAGATTCACCGGCGCTGCTTTTAATCAAGGAGGAATTGTTCATGTTTTCCATGTTATTACAATGGGTTGGCCGTTTGGCTGCAGTGGCTGGGGTTCTGTTGAGCGCTATTGTGGGCTTGTTGCGCTTGCAGGGGCATTATTTTTTGGGGGGCTTTCAGGCGGGGACTTTGTTGCTCGCCGGGATGAGCCTGATGATGACTGCTTGCTTGTGCTATTTGGTGAGAATTGAGCAAAGTTTAACCAGAAGATAAAAAGTTAAAACGCGCCTGTCTCCATTTGGCTTTTTCATCGCCATGCATTCGAAAAATAGTTCTTCATCGTTCTTCAGGTTGGCTGCGCTGACCTGGCTGGTGAGGTACGCGCGTAAACGAGGATCAGCCTGCTGTATCTGCAGGCGCCGCCGGTTTGGGGCTGGTCAAGAGGGCTCAGATTTTCTGATTAACGGCATAGACCTTGCCTGATACGGCTCTTTTTCTCCTGAATTCGCTGCATTTTTAGATTTTTATTGACGCAATGCAGCATTGGTTGACCTAGATCAAATAAACTTCGCCTGCTGATCGTGCAGACTGCGAAAGCTTGTCACCCCAAGGTGCGGTTGATCAACCCGGGCTGGATGTGGGCGGATGGAGCGGTTGGTTTGGTTTATTTTCGAGGTTTTAAACGTGGAGAACGCAAGTTGAAGATGAAGATGAAGATCATGAGCAAAACACTTGCTGCCAGCCTGGCTATGGGCCTGCTGGGAGCGGCCACAGGCGCTGCAACGGCAGCAACCGATGCGGAAATTGATGCCTTTATGAATCCTTACGCCAAAGGTTTTCCTTCGGCGCCGGGCGTTAAAGAGGGTGTGTTGGTCGACAAGAATAATGCTGATCAATTCAAGTCAGTGCTGCTTCCCCGGATTTACGACCAAATCAAGGCGGGTAATACGTCCTTCACGATTGGTAAGCAGTTGAGCGCCCCGCCACCGGCGGTTTTTGTCGCCGCATCCAAGAAGTCAGCCGAAACCGCCAAGGTTGAATTTGGCAAGGGCCGTATTTCCGGCTATCAAGGGGGGATGCCTTTCCCTTACGAGCCTTCGCTAAGCGATCCGAATGCAGGTGAAAAGCTGGCCTGGAATGTGCGCTATGGCCTTGAGATTCCTGATGATGTCCAGCTCGGGCCTTTCGTTTGGGAATATCGCGATGCCAACACGGGCAAGATTAACCGTACCGTCGATCTGGATCCTTCCTTTATCTCGAACACCGGCTTTAGGACAATGAACAAGCCTGAGCATATGGCGGGTTCTGAAGAGTTCTTCAATATGGACATGATCACGGTCAAGTCCCCTCAGGATTTGAAAGGCACAGGTTTGTTGCTCAAGCGCCGTGTGGATAGTTCGCGGGATGATGATGGACAGCTTTACCTCGGCTTCCAGCGCCGTGCGCGCCGCTTGTCTACTTCTGCAACAACGGATCCGTTCCTGGGTTCGAACGTGATGATCGAAGAGTTCCGTGGGTTCAATGGCAAAATCAACGATTTCACCTGGAAATACCTCGGCACAAAAAATCTTCTGATGGCTTACTACTCGCATAAAGATGCCAAATTGCGGGATGACTATAAAACCGCTGACTGGCGTCCGACCGCCTTTAAGGGCAAGGGGCAGTGCTGGGCTGATGTGCCGTGGAGCTTGCGCAAGACTTACATCATAGAAATGTCGCCCAAGCGTGCTGACCATCCCGTTTCCAAGCGCACCATGTACATTGATGCTGAATCGTTCCATGTCGCGGTCAGCGAGGTTTATGACCGCAAGGGCGAGTTGTGGAAGCTTTGGGTGCAGGGTATCGGCCATCCGAGCGGCCAGTTGCCTGCTGTCGCGAAAAAAGGCGTCTGGGTTTGGGATGCTGACTCGATGATCGACCTGCAAGCGGGTCAGTGCACCACGCTGAACTTCCGCATGACCTCACTGGAAGCCGTACCGGCGAGTGTGTATACGATCGAATATATTCGCTCGCGCCAGTAAGCCAGTATTGTGTTTGCCTAAACAGGCCGCCTGCATGTTTGCAGGCGGCCTGTTTGTTTATGTTGGCACGGCTGAAAAGAATGGAAAAGAATGGGGTCGGACACGATATTTCCGGTATTATCAGGACTCTCTCTTCTCAGTAGGTGCTGTCTTTCCATGGCTCGCCTTCCTCGCTACGTCATTCCCGGCCAACCTCAGCATATCATTCAGCGCGGCAATAATCGTCAAGTGATCTTTACCGCTGAAGCGGATTACCGATTCTTTCAAGACTCCTTGGTCGAAGCGGCTGAACGGTTCGGCCTCGCCATTCATGCTTATGTATGGATGACGAATCATATTCATTTGCTCGCCACACCGAGCCGCGAGGACAGTATCAGCAAGACGCTGCAATCGTTGGGGCGACGCTACGTGCAGTATTTCAATTACACCTATCGACGCAGTGGTACGCTGTGGGAGGGAAGGTACCGGGCGACGGTAGTGGATAGCGAGCAATATCTGTTGACGCTGATGCGTTACATTGAGATGAACCCGGTGCGTGCCGGGATGGTGGTCAATCCGGCGGATTATCCGTGGTCAAGTCACCAGCGTAATGCCTATGGTGATACAGGACTCAATGCAAGTTGGCTGGCTGCACATGATGAATACCTGCGGCTTGGATTGGATGCGATCGAGCGGCAAACAGCGTATCGAGCATTGTTTCACTCTACGCTAGCTACAGATGATCTTGCCGCGATCCGCGATTGCACGCATAAGGGCTGGGCGCTAGGCAGCGAGAAATTCATAAAGCAAATGGAGAAGCAAAGTAAACGACAGGCTGTATCCAAAGGGGTGGGCAGACCTAGAAAGCCAATAGAGTCAAATAATCGTGTCTGACCCCATTTTTGTGTTTTATTTTTTTTGTTTTTGTTTTTGTTTTCTGTGACCTGACCCCATTTTTGCTGACTCTTTTTGCTTCAGGGCTTGCACCGTCGCGGTAGCGGGCGGTGTTGCGCGGTAGCTAGGAAACCCGTCCATAAATATCTTCCAGCCGCACGATGTCATCCTCGCCCAGATACCCGCCGGATTGCACTTCGATCATTTCCAGATCGATCTTGCCCAGGTTTTCCAGGCGATGCACGATGCCTAACGGGATGTAGGTGGATTCGTTTTCTGAGAGCAACAGCATTTCTTCACCCCGTGTGACTTGGGCTGTGCCTCTGACCACGATCCAGTGCTCGGCGCGGTGGTGGTGTTTTTGCAGCGAGAGCTGTTTGCCGGGCTTGACGATGATGCGTTTGACCTGATAGCGGTCGCCCTGCACGATGCCTTGGTAGCTGCCCCAGGGGCGGTGCACGTGCATGTGCAAGTCAATTTCGCTGCGGCCGTCTTGTTTGAGCTTTTCGACAATTTTCTTGACGTCTTGTGTGCGGTTTTTCGGGGCGATGAGTACGGCATCCGCCGTTTCGATGACCACCATGTCGGTCAGGCCTATGGTTGCCACCAGCCGCGATTCGGCGCGGATGAGGTTATTGGTGGAGTCATGCGCGATCACGTCGCCCACGCAGGTATTGCCGGAAAAGTCGGCGCTGGCGCTACGGCACAGGGTGTCCCAGGCGCCGATGTCGTTCCAGCCGGCGGTGAGCGGGATGACAATGCCATCATCCGTTTTTTCCATGAGGGCATAGTCGATGGAGTCAGCCCGGCAGGCGGCAAAGGCTTCGCTGTCCAGGCGGATAAAGTCGAGGTCAAGCCTGGCGTGCTCGACGGCGGCTTGTGCAGGCGCGCTGATGTCGGGTGCGAGTTGATCCAGCGTTTGCAGGTACTGATCCGCGCGGAACAGAAACATGCCGCTGTTCCAGTAGTATTCGCCTGAATCAAGGTAGCCTTGCGCGGTGGCGACACCAGGCTTTTCCACAAAACGGTCAATGGCAAAACCATCGTTCACTGCATCGCCTCGGTGAATATAGCCATAGCCCGTTTCGGGGCGTTCGGGCGTAATGCCAAAGGTGACGAACTGCCCGGCCACCGCGTGGGGCAGCCCCCGCGCCACCGCTTGTTGAAAGGCGGCAACGTCTGCGACGACATGGTCAGAAGGCAACACCAGCATGAGCGGGGCTTGTCCGTCGCGGCAACACCAGGCGGCTACGGCAGCCAGCGCAGGTGCGGTGTTGCGGGCAGCGGGTTCGAGCAGAATGTCGGCCTTGACGCCAATTTCGCGGATCTGCTCGGCGACTAAAAAGCGGTGCGCTTCATTGGTGATCAACACCGGGCGCCCCAAGTCGGGAAAGCCCTTGAGCCGCAACAGCGTGGCTTGCAAAAGCGAGTGTTCGCCCAAAAGGCGTAAAAACTGCTTGGGATATTGCGAGCGCGATAACGGCCATAGCCGCGTGCCAGAGCCGCCGCATAAAAGGACGGGAACCATCTTGGGCTGATTGTTGCTGTGCATGGCGGTGTTATTCATAAGTTTGCTTGTCAAGTCTTTTAAACTGAACGCTGGATGGATCCGCTAGGTTTTCATTTTCAGCAAGATGGACTGGGTTTGTTGCCTTGCGGTGGTTGACGGGGCGTGTTTGCGGGAACGGGTGTGCAAGTGCGGGTACAGGTGAAGGTATAAATGAGGGTGAAAATGGGTGTGCAAAAGAGATTGTCCATGTTATCAAAACTCGCAGGCATCTTTGCTGGCGGGCCTGTCTTGTTGCGCAATGTTTTTGTTTGCGGGGCCTGGATGTCGGCAAGGCATCGTGGGGCGCCGGGAATGATGGCAGGGATGGCGCGTTGCGCATGAGCCAGCAAAAAATATTGTTTGTCTGCACGGGAAATATCTGCCGCTCGCCGACGGCGGAAGGGGTGGCGCGTGCCTTGGCGGCCAGGCTGGGGGTGGCGCACTTGTTCTTGTTTGACTCTGCAGGCACACAGGGATTTCACGCCGGGGAGCCGCCGGATGCGCGCGCAGTGAAGGCCGCTGCACAGCGAGGGTATGACTTGTCTGGCTTGCGTGCGCGGCAGGTGGTGGAGAAGGATTTTGCCCGGTTCGACTATGTGCTGGCCATGGATCAAGGCCATTTGCAGTCTTTGGCAAAACGCTGTCCGCCGGCGGCAAAAGATCGTTTGGGTTTGTTTCTTGACTATGCGCAGGCAAGTGCCGTGGCTGAGCCTGCTTTGGCAGGGGGTGTGCCAGACCCTTACTACGGCGGGCCTGAAGGGTTTGAATATGTGCTGGATGTGGTTGAGGCCACGGCGCAGCGGCTGATCCGGCATTTGCTGGCGCGGGCGGTTGATTGATGCGGAAAATGGGGTTTCAATGTTTTGAATCCCGTCCGGGCCCTCGTCGGCCTGCGCAGCTGGCGGGGGATTTACAGCAGGACTTCTGTGGCTGCTGGATGCGATAAAAATCCTTGCGGGCTGGCGCTCGCGCCATATGCGCCGGACTGAAAAATCACGAATAAATCGCCCGGTTCGGCCATGGGTAAGTTGATTTTATCGGCCAGGAGATCGAGCGGCGTGCACAAGGGGCCGACGACACTGACGGTTTCTGTTCTCCTATGTGCTGATTGCGTAGCGGAAGTTTGCGCCAGTGCCGCAGGGTAATTGCGGCGGATCACCTGGCCGAAGTTGCCGCTGGCTGCCAGATGGTGATTCAGCCCGCCATCGGTGACGAGGTAAGTGTGCCCGCGCGAGACTTTTTTATCGACAATGCGGGTGACATAAATCCCGGCTTCGCCCACCAGATAACGGCCGAGCTCAAGATGCAGGGCGGCTTCTGGCATACGTTGCGCGGCGTCCTGCGCAATCTCGGTTAACGCGGTGACAATCGGCGAAAGTTCCAGCGGCGATTCGTGCGCGAAATAGGGAATGCCAAAACCGCCGCCGAGGTTGAGCGTTTTGATCGGCGCCGGGGCGTGTTCAGCCAAGTGTAACGCCAGCTGGTAACTGGCGCGCTGTGCGGCGGCGATGGATTCGCCATTCAGGTTTTGCGAGCCGGCAAAAATGTGCAGGCCTTCAAACGTGAGGTGTGAACTGAAGCGCCCCCAATCGTTAAGCAAGTCGGGCACGATTTCTTCATCCATGCCAAACGGCCGCGGCCCGCCGCCCATGCGCATGCCAGCGCCCTTGGGCTCAAAGGCGGGATTGATGCGCAGCGCCACGCGCGCTTTGCGTCCAAGCTTTTGCGCGATGGCGGCCAGGCGCGTGAGTTCATTGATGGATTCTGCGTTAATCAACACGCCAGCGGCCACGGCTTCTTCCAGCTCGCTATCGCGTTTGCCGGGTCCGGCAAAGCTGATGCGGTGAGGATTGATGCCCGCCTGCAAGGCAAGATCAAGCTCACCGGCCGAGGCGATGTCTACGCCATCGACAAGCGCTGAGATGGCACGAACCAAGGGTGGGTAAGGGTTGGCTTTGATGGCGTAATGAATGCCGATGGCCGCTGGCAAGAGGATGCGTAAATCCTGGATGCGCTGCCGGATGCGCTGGCTGTCATAAGCATACAAAGGCGTGCCGTGTTCTGCCGCTAATTGCGCGATAGGGCGATTGGCGAAAAATTGATTGTCCTGGACAAAGAAAAGTGTCGGCATGGGTTTGCTGGCTTAGGAGGCGGCGGGTTTTTCAGCGCAAGCAGTTAAGGCGCAAGCGAGCTGCGCGCGCAGCGTGGCGCGGTCTATTTTGCCATTGGCATTGCGCGGCAGGGCGGTCGTCTGGATGGTGAGGGTGGTCGGCGCCATGTAAGGCGGCAGGTGTTGGCGGCAGGCGGCAAGCAACTCGGCGCGTGCATCCCCGGTGGTTTCATTAAGGTTTGTATTGAGCGCAACGACGACATGAATCGCCTCGCCCAGGGTTTCATGCGGCAGGCCAAAGGCGGCGCATTCGGCAACCAGCGGCTGGGTGTACAGCACTTCTTCAATTTCCGTGGGGCTCACGCGGTAGCCGGAGGTTTTGATCATCTCATCGCGCCGCCCGACAAAATATAAAAACCCTTCCGCGTCGCGGCGCACGGTGTCGCCTGAATAGACGGCGAGCTCATCAGGTGCGGGATGAAAGCGCGGTGGCAGGGGCTTGAAGCGCTCTTGGGTGGCTGCCGGATTATTCCAGTAGCCCAAAGTGACCAAGGGGCCGCGATGCACGAGCTCGCCCGGTTCATCGGCATCGCACAGCGTGCCATCGCTACGCAGCACCAGCACTTCGGCATGCGGAATGGCGCGGCCAATGGAATCCGGCCGCCGGCCAACTTCATCTGGCGGCAGGTAGGTTGAGCGAAAGGCTTCGGTCAGGCCGTACATCAAAAACGGTTTGGCATGCGGCATTTTTTGGCGCAAGCGGGCGAGCGTGCCACCCGGCATGCGCCCGCCGGTGGTGGCGAAATAACGCAGGGTGTCCGCGCAACCGGCGGGCCAGTCGCCGCGGGCGAGCTGGATGTACAAGGGCGGCACGGCGGTGAGCCCTGTGATGCGCTCGCTGTGCAAGGCGCGCAGCAGGTCGCGCGGCAAGAGGTAGTTGTGCAGCACGGCAGCGGCGCCGACGGAGAAGGCGGTGGTGAGCTGGCTGAAGCCTGCGTCGAACGATAGCGGCAGGGCGGCGAGCAAGCGGTCGTCCGCGCGGTTTTCGAGGTATTGCGCCACGCTGTGCGCGCCGAGGATGAAGTTGCGGTGGGAAATCACCACGCCCTTGGGGCGGCCGGTGCTGCCAGAGGTGTAGAAGATGGCGGCTGGGTGGGTGTTTGTGGCTTGCCCCAGCGGGGGTGTTGAAAAAGTCGGCTCTGCCGGGACGGCGCGGGGCGGCAACGCAGCGGCTTTTAACAGCGCTGGCCAGGAATGCAGCACCGGGTGGGGCGCGGGTAGCGGGCTTGCCGGCGGTGCATCCACCAGCACGATGTGGCGCAAGGCGGGGCAGCCGGACAGCACTGCTGCGAGCGAAGCCAGACGCGTAGCGGAGGTGATAAGCACCGTGGCGGCGCAATCCTGCAGGATATGGCTGACTTGTGCGGCGCGCAGGATCGGGTTCGTCGGCACGAAAAGCGCACCGGCGTGCGCCGCGCCAAAGCAGGCGACTACGGTTTCCAGCCGTTTTTCAAGATACACCGCGACTCGCTCGCCGGGTATGACGCCCATCATTGCCAACGCTTGTGCAAATTGCCCGGTTTGCTGCCAGAGTTCGGCGTAGGTGGTTTGTTGTGCAGCCTGGCTTGCTGGATCAGCGTTTGAGTCGACGACCGCCAGTGCCTCTGGTGTGCGCTGCGCCGCGTGGCGGATGAGGTCGGCCAGGCGCAGGTCGGTCATGTCGTTGCAGCTTTTAATGCACGCAGTTTTTTGCCCGCAAAGTGGCGTGCGGCGGCGAACAGTCCGCGCGGGGTGGCGAGGTCAAAGGCGATGAGGCCACGTCGCTCGCGGCGGTGGCTCATCCAGTCTTTTTTGTAGGCATCGTCCCCGCTCAAGTAGTCAATTTCATTCACCTTGTCATTATCCAGCACATGCGCCATTAAAGCCGTAGTGAGCAAAGAGCCAGGCGAATAGCACGCCGCGTCCGGGTCATAGGCGAGTTTGAAAATACACGCTTTGCCCTGATCCACGAGCCAAATCTGGCTGGCGATGGCGCTGCCGTCAAGCGTGAGCACGCCCAGCCGCAGCACGCCGCGCTCTGCCGCGTGTCCGCAGAGGCGGCGGATGAAATCAGGAAAGGCTTCGTCGGGCTTCCAGCTGCGCTGGTAAATGGTTTCAAACGCATCCATGGCTGCATCAAGCGCTGCGCCGGGCTGGGTGTGGATAAGGATGGCCGGGTTGCCCGCCAGATGCAGTTTTTTGCGCGCGCGTTGCACGGTGTTGCGCAAGGCCGACGGGCGCGCGGCAAAATAATCGGCAAAGGAGATGGGGCGGGAAAGGTTGTGGCAGGGCAGATACCAATTGCTAAAGCAAAAATAATCATCGACGGCGTAGCCTGCGCGGCGGAGCGCTTGGCGCATGGCAGGATAAAAATTGTCTGCGGTATCCAGCGGTTGCAGTTGAATGGCGGCAGGGCGTTTTTTGCCCTGTTGACCTTGCCGTAACTCATGGGTAATGGCTTCTAGCGCCGCTGCATATAACGCGGGTTGGGCGTCAAACAGGACAGGCGCAAACAAGGGCGTGTAGAAGTTGGCCAGGCTCGCCAGGCCCTGTGCGGTTTCCATTAACGGCAGCGCCAGGATGGGGGAGCCGCCATGCTTGGCAAGCAGCCATTGCACGTTTTTGCCTTGGGGCAGGGCGTGTTGGGAGAGCAGGTCAAACCAGGCGAGGCTGTGGAAAAATGAATTGTATTTTTCGTGGCCGTCGGCATAGCCGCGCGGGCCTGGCAAGGCCGCCTGCAAGGCGGTGACATTGTCAAAGCGCTGAATGATCATTTCGGCAGCGCTTTGATCGTGATGGCAATGTCGGCGCTGGCGGGACGGCACGAAGGCGGCACTGGAGGAGATGCCCTTGGGATGCAGCGTGCTTGTTTTTGAAATCTCACGCCGCCATCCGTCTTGATGCAATAAAACGGCTGATCAACGCCGTCCGATAGCGAAGTAATCCAGCCCCGCCGCGCGCACTTGTGCCGGGTCGTAGAGGTTGCGGCCATCGAAAATCATCGGCGTCTTGAGCTTGGTTTTGATCGCGGCAAAGTCTGGCGCGCGGAATTCTTTCCATTCCGTCACTATCGCCAGCACATCGGCGCCGGTGAGCGCATCCATGGGGTTCTGGGCATATTCAAGACGCGGCTCGGCGCCGTAAATGCGCCGGGTTTCATGCATGGCCACAGGGTCATACGCGCGCACGTTGGCACCGCGTTTGAAGAGTTCTTCAATCAGCACGCGGCTGGGCGCTTCGCGCATGTCGTCCGTATTCGGCTTGAAGGCCAACCCCCACAAGGCAATTTTTTTGCCGGCGAGATCCTCGCCAAAATGTTGCACCATCTTGTTGACCAAGACCTGCTTTTGCGCGTCGTTTGCGTCTTCCACGGCTTGCAGCACTTTGAGCTCCTGTCCGGCGGCGCTCGCGGTGCGCACCAAGGCTTGCACGTCCTTGGGGAAACACGAGCCGCCATAACCGCAGCCTGGGTAAAGGAAGTGATAGCCAATGCGCGGGTCGGAGCCGATGCCTTGGCGCACCAGCTCAATATCCGCACCCAGTTTTTCAGCCAGATTCGCCAGCTCATTCATGAAGCTGATGCGCGTGGCCAGCATGGCGTTGGCCGCATATTTGGTCAGTTCGGCCGAGCGCACGTCCATCACGATCAGGCGTTCGTGGTTGCGCTGGAACGGGGCGTAGAGCTGCCGCATGAGCGTAGCGGCTTGATCGTCCGAGACGCCAACGACAATGCGGTCCGGCTTCATGAAGTCGTCAATCGCCGCGCCTTCCTTTAAGAATTCCGGGTTGGAGACGACGCTGAAATCCATGTTGACGCCGCGCGCAGCCAGTGTGGCGGCAATCGCTTCGCGCACTTTGTCGGCCGTGCCCACCGGCACGGTGGATTTATCGACCACGACTTTATAACCCGTCATGTGGCGGCCGATATTGGCCGCGGCAGCCAGCACATATTTCAAATCGGCCGAGCCGTCCTCATCCGGTGGCGTGCCCACGGCGATGAATTGAATGTTGCCATGCGCGACCGCTTCTGGAATGTCGGTGGTAAAGCGTAGGCGGCCAGAGGCTTTATTGCGCTGAACCATGGCTTCCAGGCCTGGTTCGTAAATCGGAATGCCGCCTTCGTTAAGAATGCGGATTTTATTGGCGTCAACATCCAGGCACAGCACATCGTTGCCGACTTCGGCGAGGCAAGCGCCGGAAACCAGGCCAACGTAGCCTGAGCCAATGACGGTGATTTTCATGGGATGGTTTTAGGTAAAAGAAGGTGGAGAATAATGTAAAAACGTTGAATGGCAAGTCCTGGCTTGCACGCCTGCGCAAGCAGGTCCTGCCAATGTCTGGCTAATGATAGCGGAATTAGTGGCAGATTTTGCGCAGAAAAAATTCCGGCGTTCATGGCGGCAATTATCCTGGAAGCTGCCCTTGGATGCGTAGCGGAATCATCCGGCAGGTGAGGGGCGCAAAAGAGGAAAAGTTGAGTGTTCATCAGCGATCCACCCAAATTGGCAGCGGTCAGCTGAGGTTTCCAGGATAATCCATTCCTTGGGCTATGTTGCCCTGCAACAGCGAGAAGCGGCTATGTGGCTTGATGTGTTCTTCGTGATGAAAAAGATTCTGTCGGTGATCTTGTTGCCGCCCCTCTTGCCTTTGTTGGTGATTATTGCGGGTTTGCTGTTTGCCCACTGGCGTCCTCGGGCGGGCAAAGTGGTCACCTGGACGGGGGTGTTGTTGAGCCTGGGTTTGATGCTGCCCGCAGGCGTGGATTTGTTTTCCGCACCTTTGGAAGCGATACCCGTTGTGCAGCCCAAGGCATTGCAACAGGCGCAGGCGATTGTGATTCTGGGGGGCGGACAGCGCTTGAATGCGAAAGAATATGGTGGCGCTGCGCCCAATCGGCTGACCCTGGAGCGCTTGCGGTACGGGGCGCGCCTGGCTCGACAAAGTGGCTTGCCGGTGTTGGTGACGGGCGGGGCGCCCAAAGGCATGGTTGGGGAAGCGGTGGTGATGGCCAAAAGTTTGCGCGAGGATTTTGGCGTGGCACCGCGATGGATAGAAGCGCGTTCCCTGGACACCCAGGGCAATGCCTATTATTCAGCGCAGATGTTGCGGCCAAAAGAAGCTCGCGGCATACGGCGTATCGTGCTGGTCACCCACGCGGCGCACATGCGGCGGTCTGTGCACGAATTCACCGCGCAGGGCTTTGAGGCCACGCCTGCGCCGACGGCTTTTTATGCCCAGGGGCAAGGGGATACTGTTCTGGGTGATTTTTTCCCCGGCGCAAATGCCGCTTATGCCGGGTGGTACGCGCTGCATGAATGGCTGGGCATCCTGTCGCAAAATTTGCGCGATTCGGTTTTCAAGCCTTTTAAATTTTTCAACCCAGCGCAAGATGACGATGCAAGTGCTGGCGGGAAAGCCAGTGCGGTTGAAAAATTTGACCTGCGTATAATCAAAACGAATGGCCTTTGACGCCGCTTCTTTTTTCATCTTCCCTGTCAGGAATTGATGTGACTATCGAAAAAGACTTACTGGTTTTGCTGGATACAAGCCTGGGCTTGGCCGGCAAGGGCTTGGATTTTGTGCCTGAAACGCGCTTATTGGGTGCTTTGCCGACGTTTGATTCGATGGCGATTATCAACCTCATTACCGGGCTGGAAGCGCATTTTGGCATTCGCGTGGCGGATGATGAAATCGAAGGCAGCTTGTTTGCCACGGTAGGTTCGTTGCTTGATTTTGTGCGGATGAAGCTGGACGCTTTGGCGCGTTTGTAAGCTTCGCTTTCAAGACGATGGCGCTGACCACAGTATTGGCCTTAACGCGTTTTTTTTGTCGCTATCCAGCCTGCGTGGGTGATGGCGGGCCGTGGCGGATGCTGGCAACCAGCGCGCAACGATGATGCGATGATGATTGTCCCATGAGCGCGATCCCCTTTTTTCTCTCCGTTGGTGTGGCTGGCGATGGCGCTGCGCGCTTTGGCTTGTATCACCCGCCCGCCCCGCACCTCAAGCTGCGCGGCTGCGTGGTTTATATCCACCCGTTTGCCGAGGAGATGAATTTTTCTCGCCGCATGGCGTCTTTGCAGGCGCGTGGCATGGCAGCCGAAGGGTTTGCTGTATTGCAAATGGATTTGTTTGGTTGTGGCGATAGCGCGGGTGACTTTAGCGAAGCCAGTTGGGCAACTTGGGTGGCTGATGTGGTGGCCGCTGCCCGTTGGCTGGGCGCGCGCCATGGTTTGGCCGCTAATGGACCAAATCAAGGGGGTGGCGAGGGTGGTGAAGGTCACGAAGGTGCTGCCACGGCTGTGCCGCTCATTTTTTGGGGCTTGCGCGCAGGCTGCTTGTTGGCAGTGGAAGCGGCGCGGGCTATCTACCGGCCGGTGAGTTTTTTGTTCTGGCAGCCGGTGTTCTCGGGCGAACAATACTGGCGGCAGTTCCAACGTCTTGGCCTGGCAACGCGCGTGATGGCTGGGGTGAATCCATCCGGGGCCTCTGCGGTGCCAAATGATCCATCATTGGACCTGCAGCGTGACGTTCCGCCAGCGCAGGCGGGGGCGGGCGCAGCCGGGCTGGATCAGCGAGCTGCTTTTTTGCTCGAAAAACAGGCGCATGAACACGCGCATGCCAGTGAGGCTGGGCATTTGCTTGAGTTGTCTGGCTATCGCATATCGCCCGTCTTATCAATGGGCTTGTGCGCTGCGCATTTGACCTTGCCCGTGAATACGCAGCATGTGGCGTGCGTTGAGCTGGACCAGTGGGCAGGTGAAGGGCAACCCCCGGCTTTTTCGCCCGCCTTGGCTACGGCGCTGAGCAGCTGGCGTGCGCAAAATCTGCAGGTCAGCGCCGCGGGGGTGGCCGGCGCGCCGTTCTGGCAAATCGCCGAGGCGGCGGATTGTCCGGCTTTATGCGCGGCATCCATGCAGCTAGTGCAAAAAATGCAGGGCGATTTATCTTCCGCGTTGTCACCCGGGCTGTCCTCCGCATCATCGTCGAGCGCGCCATCCGGCGCAATGGCAGCATCCGTCCATGCGTCGGCAAGCCTTGATTTGCCTGCGACAGTGAGCTTTAGCGCAGGCGCCAGGACTGAAACGGCCTTGACGTTCCCAGGCGCTATTGAGCATGAGGGGCCGATGGTCGGTGTGTTGACCCAGCCGGTGACTCAGCCGTTACCCCAGCCTTTGGCCCGGCGGACGACCGGCGTGCTGATACTGGTCGGCGGTCGGCAATACCGCGCGGGCAGCCATCGGCAGTTCGTATTGTTATCCCGCCGTCTTGCCAGCGCCGACTTTTCGTCGTTGCGCTTTGACTTTCACGGCATGGGCGACAGCAGCGGCGAGCCGCAAAGCTTTACTGCGCTGGATGCGGACATCTCCGCTGCGCTGGCAGCATTTAAAGCGCAATGCCCGCACCTTCAGCATGTGGTCATTTGGGGCTTGTGCGATGCCGCTACCGCTGCGTTGCTGTATTGGCAGCGTACCCAGGGTGCATCAAAACAAGGCCTGTCAATCACCGGCTTGTGCTTGGTTAATCCCTGGCTGCGCACCGATGCGAGCCTGGCGCGGGCGCGCGTCAAGCATTATTACGTTGAGCGTTTGTTTGCGGGCGATTTCTGGCGCAAGCTGTTCAGCGGCGGCGTGGATCTTTTTCCTGCGGTCAAAGAATATGTGACCCAATGGCATGCCTCTCGCCGTGTTGCCAGCGCCGACTTTATCCGCGATAGCCTCGATGGCTTGCGCCGCTTCCCCGGTCAGTTGCTGGTGGTGCTGAGTGGGCGCGATCTGGTGGCAAAAGAGTTTATGGCCATGTTGGCGGCCGAGGGGGATGCCAAATTGCTGGATGGCGCAACCCGTTACGTGCAAACGATCGCCAACGCCGATCATACTTTTTCGCAATCGAGTGCCTGCGATCAGCTGGAAGTGGCTGTGCTGGCATGGTTAAGCACGTTCGAATCCAGCTGATGCTGGACGAGGCCGCGTCAAGGCTTTGCGTTGTTCGAGGTCATGGCGCATTGGCCGATGCTGGCTCAGCCAATGGCGTCAAACGCGGTTTTGAATATTGCTGCGCCAAAAAATGTCGGCAATTTTTACAGCCCATCCCTTGGGTTTTATTATTGATTTTCAATCCATTGATTTAATTTGATAAATAAATCAGGCATGAAGTTTGCTTGAGGGTTCTTGTCAAGCATATTTGCATTCCTGGGTTCTTTCTTGGATTGCATGTGTTGCCTATTTTTAATGGAGAAAATCATGAAAAAAGTGCATTACCCACAGCAATTACTCAAATTACTGTCTGCCGCTATCGGTGGTTTGCTGATTTCGGCGTCAGCAAATGCCTATCTCGTTGCCCCGGTCAATGTGTTGACGACGACAACTTATAATGATTTTCAACTGCAGTCGCTCGAGTTGAATAGCCTATGTTCTGCGGCGAATGATCCGAATTGCACGCCAGGCGCGCAAGACAAAGTCATGTCAGGCCCCGGACAAATCAAGGATTTGCCTGTGCTGATGTCCAACGACAACGGTCAGGTGAATCTTGCGAATTCGCCCTTTCCCAATGGCGCTGCGGTAGATAATCCTTTTCAGGGCGCCATGACGGCGAGTTCCGAGCCAACGAATACTTTTACCGGCGATAGGACGGGTACGTGGGAGATCAGCGCCAAATTGCTGGCAGACTGGCTGGGTGGGCAGGATCTGCTGTTTTTCTTTGACATCAACCAAGCGCCAGGAAAAACACAGAGCATCCTGGCGTGGGGGCAGGTACGCGTTTTTGATGCGAGTAACACAGAGCAAACTTGTGTCCAGTTCAGCAAGGATGCAGCAGGATCAGGCTGCACGGCGACCCCAACCTATGCGGTTGCTGCGGGCGCTTATTGCGTTACGGCTTCCGGTCCGAATTTAGGTGTGGCTTATGCGCCTAGCGGGAAGAGTTGTAATGCTGGGGATTACTATGTTGACGATAACAAAGGCACTAACGTGGCTGACTTTGTGTTTTGGAACGATACGCTGAACAAGAATCTCAAGTTCTATGCTGATAACAACATGATGCTCTCAGTAAAAGTTCAGTTTGGTTCAGATAATGCAGCGGATCAGCAGCTGTTTATCCGTAAAAATGCAGGTCAGGTACCAGAACCTGGTTCGATTCTGTTGTTTGGCTTAGGTCTGCTTGGCTTGGGTTTGGGGCGCGCACGGTTCTTCAAAACACAAGCTAAAGTGTAATCAAGCGACAAGCTTGGCTTGGTTTATTGGTGATGCAAACGCCCCATCCACGGACGGGGCGTTTTCTTTTTGTGTGCTGCAAATTGCCCGGATTTCCAAGGCGCCCATGTCGGTATGGGTTAACAGGGCAGGGCGCGGCGCCAGTATTTGTTTGAAATAAGCCTATTTTCGAGGCGGGTGAGCGCTGTCGGCTCATTACAATACCGAGGGGGAGGGTTGAGCAAGTTGTTTTGTCCATGGTTCGGCAAGGCTCTCCTGAGCGTAGTCGAAGGACTTGATCAGCATTTCCTGGTCATCAGTTTTTAAAAGGATAAGAATTCATGGCGCATTACCTTGTCACCGGCGGTTTGGGCTATATCGGTAGCCATACCTGTGTTGAGTTGCTGGCTTTGGGGCATCAGGTCACGATTGTCGATAATCTTTTCAATAGCAAGTTGATGGTGTTGGAGCGGGTGGCTGAAATTACCGGACACCGTCCGCATTTTGTGCAGGTTGATATTCGCGACCGTGTGGCCATGAGGCGCGTTTTAAAAGAGATGTCGGGTGGCTGCGATGGGGTGATTCACTTCGCGGGCTTAAAGGCAGTGGGTGAGTCCGTTGATTTCCCCTTGCGCTACTACAGCAATAATGTCGAAGGCAGCATTGCCTTATTCGAGGTGATGGCAGAACTCAATGTCAAAACCCTCGTGTTTTCTTCTTCCGCCACGGTGTATGGCGACCCTGCCTCGGTGCCGATCAATGAGGCCGCGCCTTTGTCTGTCATCAATCCTTACGGCCGTTCAAAACTGATGGTGGAAGAAATTTTGCGTGACTTGGTGGCCGCCGACCCCACCTGGAGCGTAGGGCTGCTGCGCTATTTTAATCCGGTGGGCGCGCATGCCTCTGGCCGTATAGGGGAAGACCCGAACGGCATCCCGAATAATCTAATGCCTTATGTGGGTCAGGTGGCTGTTGGCAAACGAGCGTACCTGTCGGTGTTTGGCAATGATTACCCCACGCCCGATGGTACGGGTGTGCGGGATTACATTCATGTGGTGGATTTAGCCAAGGGGCACTTGGCAGCGCTCAAATCACTGGCAAGGCTGGAGGGTGGCTTATTTACCGTGAATTTGGGCACGGGCCGGGGTTATTCGGTGCTGGATGTGGTTAAGGCGTTTGAAGCGGTCAGCGGGAAAAAGATCGCCTGTCAGATTGCCCCGCGTCGGGCGGGGGATGTGGCACAGTGTTTCGCTGATCCGGGGTTGGCAAAGGAAATGCTGGGCTGGCAGGCCGAAAAGGATTTACAGGAAATGTGCGCCGATGCCTGGCGCTGGCAGCAGCAAAATCCGGATGGCTTTGTTTAACCTGGAAACCGCGGTTTCCCATTTTCCATTTCCCGCTTCTCGCTTCTCGCTTCCAATGCCGGTGAACCGCTGATGCCCGCTGAGCTTTTCTTCTTTTGCTGCCACTGCCCGCCGGGTGGTTCCGCTACATGTCCAACGGGGGGGTACAGGTTTAAACGGGGACGGGCGCTTGACTTGTCGGCTTCTGATTTTTTGCAGGTCAGTCGATTTTTTTCAGGTAATCCTTGGTGAAGAATTTATCCGGGATATCCCTGACTTGCATCGAATCGTATTCCAGCACGGATTTTTCGCCTGCCCGTAATGAGTCCTCCATGGTCAGGCGGGTGGGGCGAATTTTTCCGGCCATCATTTTGAAGTTTTCGTAGTATGCGGTTTTGAGCAGGCGGCCGGAGAGTGAATAAAACTCGGCCTTGTGCGGATAGGCATTTTTTTGTTTCACCCAGTAGATGACGCGTTGGTAAGTCACGCTGCGGTCTGCCGCAGTAAGTTCTAGCACGGTGTATTTTTCGCCATCAAGGGTGTCGGTGCGCAGGATGTGCGGGTTGTAGTCACCGGCAAAGTTGGCGCGTGCCAAATCGCCATTGGCGACTTGCCCCGTCAGTCGCTGGGCAAGCGATAGCCTGACAGGTTGCGAGACCGAGGGCAAAAAAACCCACAGTTCGCGACCGCTCATGAGCATGGTCTGTCCGCGCTCAGCGGCAGGCTCGGTCACAATGACTGCTGTTTTATCGTTGCCTTTGGAGAGCACCTGGTATTTGCGTGCTTCCGTGCTTTGGTCGGCTTTGGTGGAGATAATCGAGATTTCAACCTGGAAGCCTTCAGTCGGGAAGCGTATTTGATCCGCCTTGCGAAGTAGCGCCTGGGCGGCAGGGTCTGCTTGATCGGGTTGGCTGGCGGTGTTATTTGCTGGTGTTGCCTGCGCAAAGACAGGCTGGGTGAACAAGGCCAAGTTTCCAGTGAGGGCAAGCGTAAGCGCCAGGACATAGTGCCCGCCAGCGCATGCGTTGCTTGCCCTGAGCTGTTTTGCAATGCGTTGAAAAATAGTGCTTATTTTGGCGCTTTTCATGCATCAACCTCACTAGAATAAAGGCTCAAGCCTTGGCTGGGTACGGGGTTTTCTTTGCTTGAAAGTTTAATTCAAATACGCGGCAGGAAATGGGGGGGGCGATACGCATTGGCATGGCTGGCGGTATTTTTTTGTATTGCTTGTATTGTTGAGGCGGATGCTTTCTTTGGGCTTATCTGTGTTTTGATTAAAATTTTTAACATCTGGGGCGACAATGCATATTGTTCGTGTTGAGAACGTTTTTAAGGATTATTTTCTGGGCAATCAGATTGTCCAGGCTTTGTCTGACATTAGCCTGGATATTGAGCAAGGTGTGTTCCTGGCCATCTCGGGTCCTTCAGGCAGTGGCAAGACGACCCTGCTGAATGTGATTGGCTGCATTGATGCGCCAAGCGAAGGGCGGTTGTTTATCAACGGCAAGGAGGTGACGAACTGGTCGGGCAATCAGCTGGCAGATTTGCGTGCCCATGCCATTGGCTTTATTTTCCAGACGTTCAACCTGTTGCCGGTGCTCTCTGCGGCTGAAAATGTGGAATATCCCTTGCTCTATCGCAAGGATGTCTCCAAGCGGGAGCGCGAGCAACGCGTGAAATTTTTTCTGGAAATGGTGGGCTTGACCAAATACGCTGATCATCGGCCGGGGCAGATGAGTGGTGGTCAGCGGCAGCGGGTGGCCATTGCACGGGCGTTGGCGATTAAACCTGCGCTGATCCTGGCCGATGAGCCAACGGCGAATCTGGATCGCGCAACGGGCACGGAAATTTTGCACTTGATGCAAGACATTAACCGCAAGTTGGGGACGACGTTTATTTTTTCCACCCATGACCAGCGCGTGATTGATATGGCGGACCGGCTGGTGCGCATAGAAGACGGCACCTTGCGCGAGCTCGGGGTGCGGCGCGGCGGTCAATGGCTCACTGTGCAACTGAAAAATGCGGCTGAAACGGCGGTTGGCCAAGCGGGAGGGCTGTATGCAAAATGATTTTTTTTGCTGGATGAAAAGTGGGTCCGGGCGCCCATGGATGCACGCGCGTCCTATCGCGTTTCTGCTTGTTGTGCTGGGTGCTGTGCCCCGTATGGCAGTGGCTGAAAAAGTCGGGCTTGGCGGGACGGCGGGGGGCATGCCTTTACCCATGCAAATCGCGCAAAATACGCCAGGCAGCGCGGCAGAAGATGAGTTTGAAGCGCTGTTGCGCCAAGCCGCTGAGGATGATGCAAAAAATGCAGCGGCCGCTGCGCCTGAACCCGCGCCTGCGTTGGCGCCATCTCCAGCCACTCTTCCTGTCGCAGCCACGGGTTCTATTGCCCCTGAGGCTTTTCCCGGCGCTGAAAAAGCGCCAGGTTTGGCTGGTTCAGGTTGGCGTGGCTATGCCCAGTTTGAGCTTGCGCGTGCGATGAATGAGCCCAGCCATTGGTCAAAAATGCTCACGCGGGTTGAGTTGGGCAAGAGTGGACGGATCAATGATTCCCTGAAATGGAAAGTCAGCGCGCGGGTGGATTACGATGCGGTGTTTGACGCGACTAATTTTTACTCCCCTGAGGTGAGGCGGGATCAAAAGTTTAACGCCAGCTTTCGCGAAACCTATCTGGACGTGGATGCAGGTAATTGGGATATCCGCTTAGGCCGCCAGCATGTGGTGTGGGGCGAGATGGTCAGCCTGTTTTTTGCGGATGTCGTCTCAGCCAGGGACATGCGCGAATTTATCCTGCCTGAATTCAATATCTTGCGCATCCCGCAATGGGCGGCACGTGCGGAGTATTTCAAGGATGATTTTCATGCCGAGTTGCTCTGGGTTCCTGTGCCAACCTATGACCAGACGGGTAAGCCCGGTTCCGGGTTTTTTCCTGTTCAGCCCGAATATGCAGGCTTTGCGACGCGCTATCTGGTTGAGGAAAGGCCGGACAGAAAACTGGCCAACAGCAATTTCGGTGCGCGTGGTTCCTGGCTTGCGCATGGCTGGGATATTTCGGCTTTCTTTTATCGCAGCATGGATGCAGCCCCCACGTTTTACCGGCAAGTGGTTTTAGGGCCGCAACCCGAGGTGATTTATCAAGCCAGGCACGACAGGATTTCGCAAATGGGCGGCACGCTGGCCAAGGACTTTGGCGCGGCCGTATTGAAAACCGAGCTCGTGGCCACGCGTGGGCGCAGCCAGACGGTGTTGCGTCTGGATGATACTGATGGGGTGGTGCGACAAAATACGGTTGACTGGGTGGTGGGACTGGATGTGCCATTGCCTGCCGACGCACGGTTTAATGCGCAGCTTTTTCAAAGCATTATTACCAATCATGATCGCGATGTGATTCCCGATAAAGCGGAAAGTGGCTATAGCCTGTTGCTCAATGGCAAACTTGCTCGGCAAGTGGAAGCCGAGGTATTGTGGGTAGCCGGTTTTAACCGCACAGACTGGATGCTGCGCCCCAAAGTGAATTGGACGTTTGAAAAGAATTGGCGTCTGGCCGCAGGGGTTGATGTTTTTCATGGGCCGCCCGAGGGCTTGTTTGGTCGATTTGAGCATAGGGATCGAGTATTCTCTGAAGTGAAATACTTTTTTTAAAGCGGTTTTGGCGGCAAACTTGGGTTGGACAGGGGTTGGTGCCTTTTTTGTTCAGGAAATAGCCGGCATAAGATCAATGGGCACGCAATAACTATCATGAGTAACAACCAAACTGTAACAGCGGGTGACGAGATGATTATCAGAGCACTTCTTGGCGGGCAAAATTATGACTTGTTGACCCCGAACTTCAAGTTCCTTCATACGACTTTCAGCAAGACACAGGATGTGCTTAGCCTGGACATCATGCGCTTGCGTTATGAGGTGTATTGCAACGAGTGCCATTTTTTAAAGGCCACAGATTATCCCGATGGTTACGAGTCGGACGAATATGATGACAATGCCTACCATGTGGCGGCCAGGAACGAAGATGGTCGCACTGTGGCCACCGCGCGGCTGGTTTATGCTGACGTATCAGGCAAGTTCCCTTTTGAGTCACACTGCGCTACCTACGATAACTTTGTTTTTCCTGATCGCCAAAGCTGCGCTGAAGTGTCACGATTAGTGGTTGATAAAGGCTACCGCCGCCGTCCGGGTGACTCCATGCAGGGAGTGGCGAAAGACTTTGTGGAAAAAGCGAAAGTACGTGATATCCCCTTTCAGGAAGATGAGGCCAAGGGCAAGCATAGACGTCACATCAGCCCGCAAATTTTGATGGGCATGTTCCGCCAGATGTATCAGCATAGCCGCGATAATGGCACTTACCACTGGTTTGCCGCCATGGAAAAGGGTTTGGCGCGCTCGCTTGATCGCATGGGATTTCACTTCACCAAAGTGGGTGATGAGACCGATTATTACGGCCCTGTGGCTGTTTATTATGCTGATTTGCGCCAACTGAGCCAAAACTTGAAAGAATCCAATGAGTTTCTGAGCCGCTGGTTTGAAGGCGAGCCGATTGGTTTCTGGCTGGTGCTGAAAACCTGGGTGAAATTCAAACTGGAAAGCAAGCGCAAGAAATAGGCCGGACTGAAATAAGCCAACTTGTTGGCGAGATGGATTCCGGCAACATTTTTGACTGCTTATCAGCTCAATAAGGCGAAGAGCGCGATGAAGTCTTTACCATGAACCATTTAATTTCAAGGTTGGAGCGGCGTCTGATTAAAGCCAAATTGGCGCGCAGCCAGCCTGCTGCGCTGATAGCCCAAGGTGAAAAGCGGCTATTGGCTGTTTTTAAACGCGCAGCCAGGCATTCCTCGGCATATCAAACACTGCTTGCTGAAGCGGGGGTGCGGCTTGCTGATATTCGCACGCTGGATGATGTGCTGCTGCATGCGCCGATACTGAACAAAGCCAATACGTTCCAACGCTTTAATGTGCGTCAATTATTGCGCGACCACATCGTGGCTGATGACCTGGCCTCGGTGCTGACCAGTTCAGGGCATGGCGGCAATGGGTTTGCGCTCGGACTCTCAACGAGGCAACAAGCGCGCAATGCGGCGTGGTCGATTGATTTGGGGCTGGAGTTGGCCTTTGGTGTGGATCAACGCCGCACCTTGCTGGTCAATTGCCTGCCCATGGGCGTAACGTTCAGTTCAGCGGCCGTATGCGTGGCCAATGTCAGTGTGCGTGAAGACATGGCCTGCGCGGTGATTCAGCAAACGGGCGAATTGTTCGAGCAGATCATCTTGTGTGGCGACCCGCTGTTTCTCAAGCGGCTGTGTGACTACTCGCAAGAGATTGATCTGGATTGGCGCCGTTATCGTGTGCATGTGATTCTTGGTGAAGAAACCTTCCCGGAAACCTTCCGTGATTATTTAGCCCAAGTGCTGGGCAATAACCCGGACAGCCTTGAGAGTGGCCTGATCGGCAGCTCCATGGGGGTGGGTGAGCTGGGGTTGAATTTATTTAATGAAACGCGCGAAACCGTCGCCTTGCGCCGGGCATGCATACGTCATCCGGCGCTCTTAAAGCAACTCACGGGTATTGACCTCGCCGTCTCGCCATCCGCTACGGCGGGGAGCACGTTTTCTGGCCGGTCGCCTTGTCGCGCAGTGGCTTTACCAGCGCCAGCTTTTATGGTCTATAACCCATTGCGCACAGTCATTGAGGTCGTCAATGCGGATGCGCAGGGTATCGGCGATTTGCTGGTGAGTGTATTGGATAAGCAAACGCCCATTCCGCTGATTCGCTACGCCACAGGAGACCGCATGCAGCACATCGCCCCGGATGCTGTGGCCGGTGCTGCGCGTGATCTGGGACTTGATTTGCCTTTGCCGACTTTACCTATGGTCGCTTTGCATGGGCGCGCCAAGGATATTTTGCCCGGTGGTGGGCATATTGATCTTTTCAAAGAGGCGCTCTATCAGCACTCCCCTATAGCGCAGAAAATGAGCGGGGCGCATCAACTCGTAATGGCAG
>DILC01000006.1 GCA_002424865.1 Rhodocyclaceae bacterium UBA5602
ATCGAAGCCATCGACCAGGATCAGGTCATATTTTTGCTTGGCCTGGATGATGAAATCCGCGCCATCGGCGTAATGCATCCGGATGCGTTGCGGATCCTCAGGCAGCTTGAAAAACTGCCGCGCGACGGCTTCGACTTGCGGTTCGATTTCCACCACGGTGAGCTTGGCCTCGGGCCGGTAGCGCCAGAGGAACTTGGTGAGCGATGCCGCGCCCAGGCCAATCAGCAGCACGCGGCGCGGCCAATCGTCGGGGCGCAAGAGCAAGGGCAGCATCATCTCCTTGGTGTAGTCAAGCTCCAGCGCATAGGGGCGCGCGATGCGCATGGCGCCCTGCACCCAGTCCGAGCCGAAATGCAGGTAACGCACGCCGGCCGCTTCGCTGGTATTGATGTTCATGCGGGTTTGCCTGCAGGATCAGAGCTCGATCTGGGTGCCGAGCTCGACCACGCGGTTGGTGGGTATCTTGAAATAGGCGGTCGCTGTGTCCGCATTGCGGAACATCCACATGAACAGGACTTGCCGCCATAAGGGCATGGTGGGAACGGCATTCGGCACGATGGTTTCGCGGCCGAGGAAGAATGAAGTTTCCATCATATTGACCGGCGCCATGCCCAGTTCGCCGAGCCTTTCCAGGGCGGCGGGAATGTCGGGCTTGTCTTTAAAGCCGTAATTCAGGATAACGCGGGAGAAGCCCTGGGTGAGGGTTTCCATGCGGATGCGGTCAGTTTCATTGACATGCGGGATGTCCTGCATGTTGACGTTGAGCAAGATCACCCGTTCGTGCAGCACTTTGTTGTGCAGCAGGTTATGAAGCATGGCGCGTGGCACGCTATCGGGTTGCGGGGTCATGAAAATGCCGGTGCCGGCGACACGTTGCGGGCCGCCGTAAGACAGGCTGATGAGAAAGGCATCCAGCGGCATGGAGTCGTTCTGGAGCTTTTTGTAAAGCAGGGCGCGGCCACGGTGCCAGGTTGAAAACAGGGTAAAGACGCCCAAGCCAAGCAACAGGGGGAACCAGCCGCCATCGGCGATCTTCAACAAATTGGCGGAGAAGAAGGCGAGGTCGATGGTAATGAACAAGGCAAGAAATACCGCCGCCTGCAGCCAGTTCCACTGCCACAGCGCACGCACCACGATGAAGGCCAGGATGGTGTCGATCAGCATGGTCAGGGTGACGGCAATGCCATAGGCTGCGGCGAGGTTGGATGAGCTTTTGAAACCCAGCACCAGCGCCAGCACGGTCGCCAGCAGCAGCCAGTTGATGTTGGGAATGTAGATCTGGCCTTTTTCACGTTCCGAGGTGAATTTGACCTGGATGCGCGGGCAGTAACCGAGCTGCATGGCCTGGCTGGTGAGCGAGAAGGCGCCCGAGATGACCGCTTGTGACGCGATGATGGTTGCCGCCGTGGCCAGCGCGACCATGGGGTAGAGCAGTTCCTCGGGGGCCAGCAGGAAAAAGGGGTTCTTGATGGCGGCCGGGTCGTCGAGGATCAAGGCGCCCTGGCCGAGATAGTTGATATACAGGCAGGGAAACACATAGCCCAGCCAGGCCCATTTGATCGGCCGCCGGCCAAAATGTCCCATGTCGGCATACAGGGCTTCTCCGCCCGTGATGACCAGCACCACCGCACCCAGCGCAAAAAAACCATGCATCCGGTTTTCGGTGAAAAAATGGATCGCGTACCAGGGGTTGATCGCCGCCAGAACGCCGGGGTGCTTGAGTATGCCGATCACGCCCAGCGTGCCCAGGACGCCAAACCAGAACATCATCACCGGGCCGAACAGGGCGGCGATGCTGGCTGTGCCGCGCGGCTGGACAAGAAAAACGCCGGTCAGGATGAGCAGCGTGATCGGCACGACATAGGGTTTGAACATTGGCGTGGCCACTTCCAGGCCTTCGACTGCCGAGAGCACCGACATCGCGGGCGTAATCACCGCGTCGCCATAAAACAATGCGGCGCCGAAAATGCCCAGCCCGGTAAGCAGCCACAGCATGCGCGGGCTGACGCCCTGGGTGCGCAACACCAGCGCGGTGAGCGCCATGATGCCGCCTTCGCCACGGTTGTCGGCACGGGTGATGAAGGCCACGTATTTGAAGGTGACCGTGAGGGTCATTGCCCAGAAGATCAGCGACAGGATGCCCAGGATGTTGTCCGGCGTCACGGGCATGCCGTGCGGGCCATTGAAAGCCTCTTTCATGGCGTACAGCGGACTGGTGCCAATGTCGCCAAACACCACGCCCATCGCGGCGATGGCAACCAGGGCTAAACGTGGCTTGACGGTGCTGTTTGCTTCGTTATGCATGAACTCCCCCTTGTGTTGCTCTGCAGCATCCTGGCATTATATAGAGCATGTCTATCCGCGCTGTGGTGTTCCACAGGGGTGTCCATTTCCTGCCGTCCTGCCAGCGCCGACTTTTTTTGGATGATTTTGTCATGGATGTGGCGGTGATGTTTTGCGGACAGCGGCCCAACGGCATTGGCGGCGGTTGGTTGAAGGTTTCCGGGTTTAAATGTCCGCTTCCACCAGGTGTCCCTTTTCTTCCATCCACAGGCGGCGCGAGGCGGCTTCGCCTTTGCCCATGAGCAGGTTGAAAATTTGCCTGGTTTGCGCGGCCAGCCGCTCGGTCACTGGCAACACGCGCCGGGTGGCCGGATCCATCGCCGTTTCGCGCAACTGTTCGGGGTTCATTTCGCCCAGGCCTTTGAAGCGGCCGACTTCAATTGCGTGTGCGGATACGCCTTCTTGTACGAGCCGGTCTTTCATCGCGGCAAGCTCGCCTTCGTCCAGCGCATACAGGCGGCGCGCCGGGCGCTTTTTGCCGCTGGCGGGCACGTCGATGCGGTACAGCGGCGGTTGCGCGATATGCACATGGCCTGCGGCGATCAAGGCCGGGAAGTGGCGGTAAAACAGCGTGAGCAGCAAGGTCTGGATATGCGCGCCGTCCACGTCGGCGTCCGACATGATGATCACTTTGCCATAGCGCAAACCGGATAAATCGGCACTGGGCTTGTCGTGCGGGTCGATGCCCAGGGCGACGGCGATGTCATGGATTTCGGCATTGGCAAACAGGCGCCCGGCGTCGATTTCCCAGGCGTTCTGCACCTTGCCGCGCAGGGGCAAAATGGCCTGGGTTTCCTTGTTGCGCGCCATTTTGGCTGAGCCGCCGGCTGAATCACCCTCGACCAAAAACAGCTCGTTCTCGGTCAATGAGGTGGATTCGCAATCCGAGAGCTTGCCGGGCAAAACGGCCACGCCCGACTGTTTTTTCTTTTCGACCTTCTGCGCATTTTTTTGCCGCGCCAGCGCCTGATGGATGGCGAGTTCCGCAATCGCGCGGCCCGCTTCCACGTTCTGGTTGAGCCAGATTTCAAACGGGTCGCGCACCATGCTGGCAACGAGTTTGACGGCTTCGCGCGAGTTGAGCTTTTCTTTTACCTGGCCTTGAAACTGCGGATCAAGCAAACGCGTGGACAGCACATACACCATGCGGCTGCAGACATCATCCTGCTGCAATTTGACGCCGCGCGGCAACAGCGCGCGGTGCTCGATGAAGGATTTCATGGCGTCAAACACGCCTGCGCGCAGCCCGGCTTCATGGGTGCCGCCGGCGACTGTCGGGATGAGGTTAACGTACGATTCGGACGCCACCGCATCGGGAAACCAGCCAATTGCCCAGGCCGCGCCTTCGCCGGGGGCAAAGTCGGCATTGTCTTTATCGGCATATTTTTCAGCGGCATAGAGCGGCGCGATGTTTTCAGCGCTGCCTGCGAGCTCGACCAGATAACCGGCCAGGCCTTGCGGATACTTCCAGGTTTTGCTGCGCAGGCTGCCGTCCGTTTGTTCAATCTCTAGCGTGACTGCCACACCGGGCAGCAGCACGGCTTTGGAGCGTAACAAGCGTTCCAGCTCAACGAGTGAAATGTTGGGATTGTCAAAGTATTTGCCATCCGGCCAGATGCTCACGCGCGTGCCGGTTTGTCGGCCGCAGCTGCCGGTTTCAACCAGCGGGCTGATGTGCTCGCCGCCACCGGTAAATTCGATTTGCCAGGCTTTGCCTTCGCGGCGCACTTCAACGGCGACGCGTGTGGATAGCGCATTGGTGACCGCCACGCCCACCCCATGCAGGCCGCCGGAGAAGGCGTAGGCGGAATTGCCCGAGCGTTTATCGAACTTGCCACCGGCATGCAGGCGCGTGAACGCCAAGACCACTACCGGCACTTTTTCTTCCGGGTGCAGGCCAATCGGGATGCCGCGGCCATCGTCGGTGACGCTAATGCTGCCGTCTTTTTTGAGCAGGACGTGAATGGTTTTGGCAAACCCGCCCAAGGCTTCGTCCGCTGCGTTGTCAATGACTTCCTGAATGATGTGGGTGGGCGAGTCGGTGCGGGTGTACATGCCCGGACGCTCCCTCACGGGCTCTAAGCCTTTGAGGACGCGAAAGGAGGATTCGTCATAGGTGCTGGAGGTTTTATCAGAAGCTTTGGTGGCCATGGCAGCGAAGGGTAACTAGGGGTAAGTAAAAAAGAAACGGTCGGATTGTAATCGACGCGCAACATGCGGCTGTGAACCCGTCAGGCTTTGGCTTGCCGCGGCTATTGATATGTTTTGTGCGGTGCAAGATGGGGGTCGGCGCATCAAGGCCGGCTTCATTGCGCTGCTAAACTTGACCGATGAAACCCTGTGAGTCTGAATTTTTAACCCTGCGCGGGCAGCGCATGCATGTACGCTGCTGGCAAAACAATCCTGCCTTGCCCCCGCTGGTGATGTTGCATGGCTGGGGCGATGTGTCTGCCACCTGGCAATTTGTGGTGGATGAACTCTCACCGCACTGGCGGGTCATTGCGCCCGATTGGCGCGGGTTTGGCTTGTCTGCATGGAATAACGGCAGCTACTGGTTTCCGGATTATGTGGCAGATCTGGATGCCTTGCTCAATCACTATTCACCCACCCGTCCTGTGAATTTGGTGGCGCACAGCATGGGCGGCAATGTGGCCTGTTTGTATGCGGGGCTGCGCCCTGAACGGGTGGCCGGGTTGGTCAATCTGGAAGGTGTCGGCATGATTGACCATCCGCTTGCCGAGGCGGCTGGGCGCTATGCGCGCTGGCTGAAGCAAACACGTGATGCGCGTGGATTCCGCGTGTATCCCGACCATGCTGCGCTGGCGGCGCGACTGCAAAACGATAATCCGCGTTTGTCTGCTGCGCAGGCGGCGTTCCTTGCCAGCCATCTGGGCGTGGAGGCGGTTGCCGATGATGGGCGGCGGGAAATCCGTCTGGCGATTGATCCCTGTCACCGCTGGGTAAATCCCATTCCTTACCGCTTGCAGGATGCGATGGCGATCTGGCGGCAGGCCACGGCGCCGGCGTTGTGGGTGACGGCCGCCGATTCGCATGTGTTCAAGAAGTTTTTTGCGCTGGATTCTGAAGACTATCGCCAGCGGGTGGCGTGCTTTCGGGATATCCGGGAAGTGACGCTGGCGGATTGCGCGCACAATATGCAGCACGATCAGCCGCAGAAAGTGGCACAATTAACGGATGAATTCTTTGCCCGCGATGTGATTTCCCGATGAAA
>DILC01000002.1:0-19511 GCA_002424865.1 Rhodocyclaceae bacterium UBA5602
ATTTGATGCCGGGTCACGCCGCTCGCGCAGCGAGCCGGACAGTGGCCTCCCCCGTGCGGGGGAGGTTGGGAGGGGCGGGCCTCCTTTATGCTGCCTTTCGCGTGTTTCATCATCCGCGGGTAGTATTCATTTACCATGAACGTCAGGCAGCTTTAGGCCGTTGTGACGGTCATTTTCTTTGTGCGTATCATCAGCACGCCGACAATCGCCAGCAGCAGCGGCACGGTCAGTGCAGTATAAAACCCGGCCACGCCAAAAGTTTTGAGCAGCCAGCCGCCCAAGCCTGCGCCAACGATGGAGCCCGTGCGCCCCATGCCGATGGCCCAGCCAGCGCCGGTGGCGCGCAATGCCGTTGGATAGGCTTCCATCACCACATAATTCAAGGCGATTTGCGGCAGGCCTACGCCCACGCCGACCGCGCCAATCAGGAAAAACACCAGTGTCCATTGGCTTCCCGCCATGCTCAAGGCCAGGGTGACGGCAATGCCGAACGCCAAGGTCGCGGTGAGCAACACACGCACGGGTTTTCTGGGCAGGTAATAGGCCATCACCAGGCAAAACAGGATCGCCGGGCTGTTGATGACCACCGTGCCCAAAGCCGCTTGTTCGGCGGGCAAGCCCGCGGTTTTAAGCACCGTGGGCAGCCATAACAGCAGCATGAACCAGGCCGCCCAGTTGCAAAAATAAGTCAGCCACACGGCCAGCGTGTTGCGTAAAAACCGGGGTTGCAGCAAGGCTGTGAACGAGGCTTGCGCGGTTTTTTCGGGGGCGATTTGCGCGCTGGCTTTGATGGTTTCAGGCGTGGCGGTTGGCAACATCCTGGCGAGCAGCGCCTGGATTTTTTCTTGATGCAAACCCAGATTTTTCACGGCCAAAAAGAAGGGCGACTCAGGCAGGCGCACCAGGAGCACCAGCAAAAACAGCAGCGGCAAAACGCCGCCAACAATAAAAATGCCTTGCCAGCCGATTTGCGGCAGCAAGCGTGAAGCCAATAAACCGCCGCCAATCGCCCCCGCAGGCAAGCCCAGCAATGAGCCGGTAATCAGCAAGCCACGGTGGCGCGCGGGCGAGAGCTCGCTGACCAACGAGAGCAAAACGGGCACTGCGCCCCCCATGCCAAGACCCGTAAAAAATCGCGCCAGCAAAATTTCATGCGGCGAGCGGGCAAAACCGGTGAGCAGGGAAAAAACACCAAAAACAAGTACCGCCCACAGCACGGCAGTGCGTCGGCCAATGCGGTCGCCTAATGAACCCAAGGAGATCGCGCCCAAGGCCATGCCCAATGTGCCGGCTACGATCAGCGGCGTGAGCTCATTGGGCCCTAGATTGAATGCGCTGGCAATGGCCGGGCCAGTAAAGGCGATGGCTTGGGTATCAAAGCCATCGAACAGGGTGATGCCAAAGCACAGAAAAAACGTTTGCCACTGAAAGCGGCTGATCGGCGCTGCGTCAAGCAAAGCTCGGGCAGTGGCGGCCTGGGTCTGAAGGGTGTTTTCCATAGGGGCAAGAATATGCGGGTTGGTTAAATGGTGGGCAGGGTGATTCTAAGCGGCCGTTTAGCGTGAAACAACAGATACGGAGCCTCGTGTGATATCGAGCGCAGCGAGCCGCTTGGAAGCCCCGCCCTGGGGTGTGGGGCGGGGCGGGCCTTTATGCTGCCTTTCGCGTGTTTCATCATCCGCGGGTGGCATTTGCTTGCCATGAGCGTTAGCGTAATGAGAACAGCGCCTTGCCGCCTTGGGCTGCGGGCCTGGGGGTGGCCTCTGCGGCGTTGCCTGTTGCGATTTTTCCCGCTTCAATTTTGGCGGAACGCAAAAATACCCGTTCCGGAGCGACTTTGCCTTGCTCAATGAGCCAGCTTTGTACCTGCTGTGCGCGGCTCTCGGCGAGCGCGAGCAAATCGCTTTCCACAGGTAAAAAGTGGTTCAGCAAAAGCGCTTTCATGTTTTGTTCAGGCAGGCTCTTTTGCAAGCCGATGAGGTTGCGCGGCTTATCCTTGATGTCCTCGGTTTTATAAACTTTTTCCAGATAGTGCGTGGTTTCTTCTGCGGTGAGGCTGATTTCTTCTGTGGCGCCTGCGGCTTTGCCTTTACTGGCGAGCTCGGCTTGTTTCAAGTTGAGCATTTTGCGCGCCAGGGTGGCTTGGCTTAACCCGGCCTGGTCGCTGGCCGGGTCTGCCGTGCCGGTGATTTCCAGCTTTAAGCCCGGGCGCTCTGCCAGTGCTTTGGCCAGTGCTTCCAGGCGCGGCATCATGTCTTGCGTGATGAGTGCTTGCCCGGCAGGAAAGCTGATTTCGGACAAGTCTTCGCCACCGCCAAAGAGCGAGCCCAGCAAGGCAAATGGCGAGGTGACGGCTTTGCTCAGCAAGTTGCCCAGCACTTGCCAGATAATGCCGCCGAGGCTGAATTCCGGATCGTTGAGCGAGCCGGAAATGGGCAGGTTGATGTCGATCTCACCGCGTGAATTGCGCAGCAGGGCAACGGCGAGCGTGACTGGGATGGATAAGGCGTCACGGCTTTCCACCTTTTCACCAAACGTGAGCTGGTCAAGAAAAATATGGTTCGTGGCTTCGAGCTGCCCCTGCCTGATTTTGTAATCCACTTCGGCCGAGAGCTTGCCCTTTTCGATCCGGTAGCCCACATAGCGGCCGGAATAGCTCGATAAGGGCGAGAGATCGATGCTGCGTGCCCTGGCATGAATCGCGAGGCTAATGGGTTTTGACAGTGGATCAATCTGGCCGGTGATATCCAGCGGCGCTGTGCGTTCGATTTTGCCATGCAGTGCCACAGCGCTCAGCGTGCCGGCTTTGATCGGATCCACTTGGCCGGTTAACTGCGTGATCTGGGTGGCATAGTTGGGCTGGATGAAGTGATCGGTAAAGTCCACCGTGCCATTGGCAAAGGTGATGCGGCCGATGCGGATGTTGGGTGCAGTAGCTGTTGTGCTGGGGGCAGGGGCTTGGGCAGCGGGAGATTTAGGGGGGGCTTGGGTTTTCGCTGCCTTTTTGCCGGGATCCCCGGCTTTTTGCCGCGCCGTAGCGAGCTGGTTCAGATTGAGATTGCCTTCTTTGGTGAGCAATACCTTGGCAAAAAAGTTTTTCAAGTCGATGTTGCCCAGATTCGCCGCGAACGGCTGGGCGGCCGACGGCGTGGAAACTTCCAGGCCGGAAAAATTGAGCGTCTGCCAGCGCAGGAGGTCTTCCGAGGTGGTTTTATCCAGCAGGCTGATTTGGTTCAGCCGTAGATCGCCCGTGGTCTTGCCAATGTGGTCGCGCCACTCGAATTGACCTTTGAAATCCGCATTGCCGCGCGTGAGTATCACGGGTAATTGGTCAGCTACCCAACCCTGGAGCGCGACTAAATCCAGCTGGCTGACATCAAGTGCCAAGTTGGCTTCACCACTTTGGGCGACTTCACCGGCAATATCAAGATGGCCGTTCTGGTTGAGCTCGCCCTTGATTCGCAAGGCAATCGGGCGGGTGCCATCGCTGTGGATGGCGCCAGTGGCCAGCGTTAAAGCCGTGATGCTGATGGGCAGGGATTGGGCGATGGTGGTGTCGCGATAATTTACCTGCCCTTGATTGAGCGTAATTTGCCCTACTGACCATTGCCAGGGTTTGCCAGGTTTACGGGGAGCGGCCGGGTCTGTTTTGGCTTGAACGGGCGGTTTGCGGGTGGTTTGCATTTGGGCAAAATTAAAGCTGTCAACCCCGTCACGCAGGAGCGCTAACACGGGCTGATCCAGCGTGACTTCACCAATGCTGGCCTGACGTTTTAAAACATCCACCGAGATTTTGCGCAAATGCAAGGCGTCCATCCCGGCTTGCACGTGCTGGTTCAATAAGGACGCTTTGAATTGCTTGAATGAAGCCTCCCCCGTTACGCCCAGCGCCGTCCTGCCAGCGCCGACTTTTGCGAACTGGATGTCCAGTTTCGTGGAGAGGCGCAAGCGCTCGATACTGACGGGAAGCTGCACGTAAGGGCGCAGGTAAGGCAGGGCGGCAGTGAGGTCGGCATTGTCCAGATCAAGCTGCAGGCTGGCATCCTTGCTGGCGGCAAAAGGGCGCGCCTTGCCGCCGAGTTTGAGCGGCGAGCCATTCAGTTTGGCAGTAAAGACGGGATGGATGAACACATCGGTTTCGGCCGGGACATTGGCAATCAAGGGCAGGTTGAGGTTGATTTCGCTCAAGGTGTCGGTGTGTTGGGCCAGCTTGTCCTGCCAGACAATGCGGCCGCCCTCCAGGCGGATGTTGCTGATTGAAAACTCGGGCGCGGGCTTGCCGTCATCCGGCTTGTTGAGCCATTCGTCGAGCAAGTCTGACACATCCAGCCGGCCGCTGGCCACCCGCGTGAGGGTGAGCTCGGGGGCAATCAGGCGCACGGCGGAGATCACCGGCAAGCGGCGGGTCAAGGTTTGGACGGAAACGTCCACATACAGCGATTTGATCCGCAGCACGTCGCCCACTTTGACGTCGTTGACCGTTGCCTCCAACGTATAGGGAGCGATGTGGATCGCGCCGATGGTGACGGGGCGATGCAGTTGTTCGGTCAGTAAAATTTCCAGCTTGGTTTTGGCAAAACCGGGCAGCCAGAAATAGCCGAGCACGCCAAACAGGGCAGCCAGAAAAAACAGTGCGGCAGCGCTGGTTGCCAGGCGCTTTGGCCAGCGGGGCGGGTTTTTTGCGGCGGCACCTTGCGTCGTGGTTGCGGCAGGTGTTGTCATGCGGATTCCAGGGCAAAGCGTTGCGCTAACAGTTCGATGGTGCGAAAGCGCGCTTTAAGACTTGGCGCTACGGTCAGCACGAGCATTTCGTCAGTTTGAAACGTGTCCTGCAATGCCCGCATCCGTTCCGCCACTTGCTCGGGCGTGCCGATGATGCTGCGCGGCCGCTCGTTCAGCATGACCTGGCGGTCCCGTTCCGAGTATGTCAGCGATTTCGCTTCTTCAACCGTTGGCACAGGCAGGTTTTGCCCATAGGCCATAAAAAGACGGCGTAAATCCACGGCAGCGGTGATGTCCGCCGCTTCGGCTTCGGTCTCGGCAACGATGGCAAAAACGGCTACGGCGCTGCGCGGTTTTGCCTCGAAACCCGGCTGAAAATTCTCGCGGTACATTTGCATGACGGCCTCCCCATGCTGCGCATTGATGAATTGCGCAAAGCAGAACGGAATGCCCAGGTGCGCGGCCAGCGAGCCGCCAAAGTCGGATGAGCCCAGCATCCATAGCTCCGGCCGTGTGTCGATTTCCGGCTGCAGGGCGAGCCCGTGATAAGCGTGGCTTTCGGGTACGGTGTTGGTGAATAGCCAGATCAGCTCCTGCACTTGCTGCGGGAATAAGTCGCTGCGCAGGCCATTGGGCGAGACGGCGCGCGCCGTGCGCTGGTCCGTGCCAGGCGCGCGGCCAACGCCTAAATCAATGCGGCCGGGAAATAGCGCTTCCAACATCAAAAATTGCTCGGCCACTTTCCAGGCCGAGTAATACGGCAGCATGATGCCGCCCGAGCCTATGCGCAGGCGGCGAGTGGCGCTGGCCAGCCGCGCGATCATGACTTCCGGACAAGGGTTGGCCACGCTGCGCGCGCCGTGGTGTTCTGCGCACCAGTAACGGTAAAAGCCCAAGTCGTCAGCCGCCTGGGCAAAATCCACCGTGGCTGCTACCGCGTCGGCAACACGTTGGCCTGAGATGACGGGGGTTTGATCGAGGATGGAGAGTTTGAGTGGACGTGTCATGGTCGGAAATGTTTAAAAAGTCGGCTTTCGCAAGACGGCGATGATAAGGGATTGAACGCGCCCTGGGCTGTCTGCTGCGCTTGCGCATGAGGTTGTCGTCCATGCGGATGGTCATGCCAGTTTCGCCAGGTGTCCTGGCATGGTGTCCCGGCATGATGGCAACTTGACTGCTGGCAGTAGAATTGACGGCCTGGCCAATCAACAGCAAGGCAGTAAATAAATTGTGCAGGCAGCCTGTCTTTTTGAGCGTTAAATGGATACAAGAATAGCCCCACCTCCACTCATTGTTCCGGTCTCATTGTTCCGGCGGGCCGCCCCACCCATCCTGCTCTTCGCGGGGAGGCTTTTATCCGGCTCGCTGCGCCCGGTGATTGCACAGCGCACTTGCCTAAGTATTTCACGTTAAAGAGGAAAAGAAATGACAAATCAAGGTGCAGTCAGTCAGCGCACCGCATGGGTGTTGCTGGCGGCGGTGGTGGTGTTCTGGGGGGTGAATTGGCCGGTGATGAAGTATGGCCTGCAGTATGTGCCGCCGCTCACGTTTGCGACTTTGCGCATGGCGATGGGGGCGGTGGTGTTGGCGCTGGTTGCGGGTTGGCGAGGCGAGTTAAAAGTGCCGCATCGGGAGGATTTGCCGCTCGTGTTTGGCGTGGGTTTGCTGCAAATGGCTGCGTTCATGGGTTTGGTGAATGTTGGTTTGCAATATGTACCGGCCGGGCGTTCTGCCATTCTGGCTTACACCACGCCACTGTGGGTTGTGCCCTTGGCGGTGTTGTTATTGGGCGAATCGCTCACGCGCTTGCGGGTGCTGGGCCTGGTGCTGGGTTTGGGCGGGGTGGCGGTGTTGTTCAATCCGCTGGGTTTTGATTGGCACGACCCGCATGTGGTGCTGGGGAACGGCTTGTTGTTGTTTGCCGCTTTGTTGTGGGCGCTATTGATTGTGAAGGTACGCGGACATCGCTGGACGGGCTCGCCCCTGTCGTTAATGCCTTGGCAATTACTGGTGGCAATCTTGGCCATGCTGCCTTTTGTTTATTTTTTTGAAGGCGATAATGCCATTCATTGGGGCGCGCCCTTAGCCTGGGTTCTGGTCTATAACGGGCCGATTGCCACGGCATTCTGTTTTTGGGCGATGATCAGCGTGACCCGCGCATTGCCCGCCATTACCACCAGTTTGAGCACCTTGTGCGTGCCTTTGGTAGGCTATGTCACGGCGGTGCTGGTATTGGGCGAGGCGGTGAGCTTGACTAATGCTGTGGGCTTCGCACTGATTTTGGGCGGCTTGGTTTTTGCGTCGTTGAGCGACTGGAAGAAAAGCCAGGAGTTAAAACATGCGCAGGCTGCTTGAATTGGTTACGCACAAAAAACCGTCATGGCAGCATAGCGGCCAGGCGCTAGCCGGGTGGGTGGCGGTGAAGCCTTATTTGTTATTGGTATCTTTGTTTGCCGCCATGGGGTGCGGTATGGCTAGGGCGCAAGCTGTATCGGCCCTGCCGCAGCCAGAGGCAGCCCGGCCGGGTGGGCTGGCGCCCAAGCTTGCCAGGACTGTCAAGCCAGCACAGCGCATCGTGAGCTTGTCACCGCATATTACCGAGCTGGTGTATGCCGCCGGGGCAGGCGCCAAGTTGGTTGGCAATGTTGACTATGGCGATTACCCGGAGGCGGCCAAAGCCTTGCCTAAAATCGGTGGTTATTCACGGCTTGATTTGGAAGCGATTCTGGCTTTAAAGCCAGACTTGGTGCTGGCCTGGGAGAGCGGCAATTCCCCGGCTGCGTTGGCAAAACTGCGTCAGATGGGTATTGCGGTGGATGTCTCGCAACCAGACCGCATGGCTGATGTGGCCAACGAGATTGCGCGCTATGGCGTGTTGGCTGGCACATCGGCGGTGGCGGATGCGGCTGCGGCGGCCTTTCGCACGCGTCAAGCGGCATTGGCCGCGCGTTACAGCCAGCGTCCCCCAGTCACTGTGTTCTATCAAATCTGGCGGCAGCCTTTAATGACCGTCAATGACCAGCAAATCATCAGTGATGCGATTCGCCTATGCGGCGGGCGCAATGTGTTTGGCGCTTTACCTGTTTTGGCGCCCACGGTGACGCTAGAAGCCGTCATTGCGGCCAACCCGGAAGCGATTGTCGCCAGTGGCATGGGGGGCGAGCGTCCGGAATGGTTGAACGACTGGCGACGCTGGAAAACCCTGACGGCAGTCAAGCGCGATAACCTGTATTTCATACCGCCAGAGGAAATACAACGCCACACGCCGCGCTTGCTGGACGGGGCAGAAAAGCTTTGTCAGGCGCTGGAGTCGGCACGCGCAAAGCGTGGGGCTGGGCCTGATGTGATTAAACCCGCCATGAAGCCGTCGGCTGAGGCAAAATAAACAGGGCCTTTCCTTTACGTCACGCTACCTGCCGCAGGTAGCAAAAATTATCCAGGCTTGGGCAGGGAAATCCTAAAAACAAGCTTTGGCGCATCCAGGAAACATTCAAGCGAAATCAGGCGGTCTTCCCAGGCAGTTTTTTGGACGCAGAACGATTAACCAGATAGATACTGTAAACCACCAAAGCGCCACCCATGTAGAGGCTCAAGGGCACGGATTCAGCCAGGAGCAAGGCACCACCGATAACGGATACGACCGGCACAAGGAAGGTATTGGCCGAGAGCGTGCTGGCATCGCCCGTTTTGACCAGGTTGAACCAGATAATCCAGGACATGGATAAGCCGATGACTGAGCCCCAGAAAAAAGTGATGAGGAATGGCGCATTCCAGACGATGGCTGAGAACTTCTCGCCAAATGCCAGGCCGATGAGGCACAGTAAAAAGCCGCCGGCCAAAAAAGGCAGCGAAATAAACCAGTAAATTGACTGCGGGTTTGTGCGTTTGATAAAAATCGTGCCAAACGCCCAGCCCAAGGCAGAGAGCAATCCCATGCCGACGCCATAAAGCGATAAGTCACCGATGACGCCTTTGTAGCTGATGACGGCTACACCCAGAAAACCGACCAGCAGACCGATGAACTTGCGTCGGGTGAGCACTTCGTTGAGTAAAAAGTGCGCCAGCATGCCGACCATGACGGGTTGCGCGTAGAGCAAAATGGACGCAATGCCTGAAGGTAAAAACTTGACGGCAATGGCCGAACTGCCAAAAAACAGCAGGACATTAAAAAACAATGAGGCCAGCATGCCGCGCCAGGTGTTCTCTAAATTAAGCGGCTGGCCACTTTTTAATGCGATCATCGCCAGGATCAAGCCACCTACCATGGCGCGCAGTCCGGTGAAAATCAGCGGCGGACAATAGGCCAGGCCGACTTTCATCACCGGATACCCCATCCCCCAAATGAGAATCAGCAAAACGAGGGAGACTTTATGGTAACGATGGATAAGGTTCACGTGTGGCTCGCATTAAGCAAAAAAGTGGGTAAAAAACAGTCGGCAAAAAGGATGCGTGTGCTAATTGAAGTTAGCAAAATTACAAGGGGAAAACTTGGCTAGCGTGAAACAACGCCATTTGACGCCGGGTCATGCCGCTCGCGCAGCGAGCCAGGCAGTCACTCCCCGTGCGGGGGGCTGCGCAAAGCCGACCATGCCTCGCCTCGCGGCGGGCGAGGGCGGGCCTTGATGCCGCCTTTCGCGTGTTTCATCATCAGCAGGTGGCATTTATTTACCATGGACGTCAGGGCGGCGTTGCTTGTCTTGCTTCAGGGGCGCCTTATTACAAGGCGCTTGTTTCAGATTATGTAAATTAAAGCCTGATGCGTGGTGATCAACCGCTAATGGCGGATTTTAACGCCCCAAATCCTCGATTGCATCAACCACCATGCCGGTGCCAACTGCAATCAGCAGGATATCCGAAGCAACCCGGACATATTCGTGATGGGCTGGGGGCGGACGCAAGCGAATCAGTACTTCATTGGGGATCGGGTAGTAAACAACATCGCGTCCCAGTGGCTGGCCACGATGCCATTTTTTGGCTTGGCCTGGCGGCAGGCAGCCATTATGTTTTTTTGCCAAGCCCGGCGGGCAGTTGCCACGGCTGAATTCTTCACGATAGTAGCTGCGTGCATAGTCACGTTCGCGATCGTTGAAGTAAGCGTTAATCGAAATTTGTGAAGAAGAACGTGAATGGCGCTTATCGTCACGGCGGTCATCATAGCGACCGTCGCCCCTGTCGTCCCGGTCACCCCGTCTGTCGTCATTTGGCTCACGCTTGTCTTTCTTGCCATGCTTGTCTTTTTTGCCAGACTCTGACGGGTGTCCTCCGCCTCCAGCCCCGTCTTGTTGTCCCGCCCAGTCCGGTTTGCCTGCATAAGCGGGATTGATGGCCAGGACGGATGCAATCAGCAACGTCAAGACGCTGATACGGCATGTATTTTTTCCCATCGATTTTTTTTCGGAACAGTTCATCATGTTTCCCTCTCTTGGTAATGGTTCATTGCAATTCGCCATAAGAACCTCATTGTCACGTAAACACTAGCTATCTTGCAAAACTAATTGAGAGCGGATGCGACTAGACCGTGTTTTGATGATAAAGGCTTATTTTAGGGTTTTGTCAGGCGCATTGGTTACCAATGCGGTTACCAAGCGGCATAGTTTTGCAGAAATTTTATCAACGTGCCTGGCTCAATACGCCGTCGGCGTTGGCTGCGCATCCGCAGGCCACTGATTTTCAAACACGACCGATTCGATGGGCAGGCGCTGCCCCCAGCCGAGTGTTTCCAGGGTGGGCTGGGTCGCGAATTGGGCCACCTGCCCCAGGCACAGGATGGCGATGGGTTTTGCGCCCGGCGGCATGGCGAACAGGCGGGCGAGTGCCGCGGGTTCGAAAAAGGATACCCAGCCCATGCCAATGCCTTCGGCGCGTGCGGCCAGCCACAGGTTTTGGATCGCGCAGGCGGCGGAGGCAAGCGCCATTTCGGGCAGCGTGCGCTTGCCGAACAGGTGGTTTTCGCAGCCGTCCATCAAGGCAACCACGAGAATTTCTGCGCAGGTTTTTATGCCTTCGACTTTGAGCTTGAGAAATTCCGCCGTGCGGGTCGGCAGCTCGGCAGCGGTGCGCAGCCGTTCTTCTTCGACGAGTTGCGCCATGCCTTCGCGCAACGCCGGATCGCTGACGTGGATCAAGCGCCAGGGCTGCATGTAGCCGACAGAAGGTGCGGCATGGGCGGCAGCGTAAAGACGGTCGAGCAGGCCGAGGGGCAATGCGCCGGGAACGAATTCGCGGATGTCGCGGCGGCTATGGATGGCGTGATAAATCGCGGCGATGGACGTATCGTCGAAGGCGTTGGGGTTTTCCGCGCTGGCGTTGTTCATGGCAGGAACAAGGCGGCAGCCGCAGCGGGGTTGGAGGGGAAATAAAAATGCACGTAGGATGCGGTGAGGCGCCGGGTGCGATAAATGGCTTCACCTTGGGTTTTACCGGCCAGCGGCCGCTGGCGGCGGGCGTGCGTGAGCGGCGTTAATGATGTTTCGGTTTTTGAATAATGGAAGGTGTGGCCACGCAGCGCACCCTCGGGCAGGTCTGCCTCCTGCCCGCCGAGTGCGGTGAGGCGTTCTTGCATGGCGACGCGACCGGGAAGCAGCTTTGCCATGGGGTGCGTATTCCCTTCTTTGTCAGCGATGGTATCGAAGAGCACCATCATACCGCCGCATTCGGCGAGCAGGGGTTTGTCGGCATTGACATGATCATGGAGCTGGGCAAATAAGCCGCCGCGTTGGGACAGCGTTGCGGCATGCAGTTCCGGGTAGCCGCCGGGCAGCCAGAGCGCGTCGCAAGCGGGCAGGGCGTCACCGGCGAGTGGCGAGAAAAAGATCAGTTGCGCGCCGAGTGATTCGAGCAATTCGAGATTCGCCGGGTAGAGAAAGCAGAATGCGGCATCGCGGGCGATGGCGAGGGTTTTGCCGTTGAGCAGCGGTGGCACCGATTGGCTTGAGACAGCATGAAAAGTTCCCAAGGGGACGCAGAGCGCTGGCGCCGGCGATACGGCGTCAGTGGGCATGGAAAGCGTCGCCAGCGGCGTTTTTTCCAGATGATCGGCCATGCGGTCGAGGCGCGTCATCAAGTCGTCGATTTCCGCGGCTTGATGTAAACCCAAATGCCGCTCGGGAAGTGTGGCTTCTGCATCGCGCGGCACCGTGCCGCACCAGCGCAGGTCAGCAGGAATGCTCTCTTGCAGCATCTCGGCGTGCCCGGCGCTGGCGGCGCGGTTGGCCAGTACGCCGTAAAACGGCAAGTCTGGCTGATAGGTAGCCAAACCGTGGGCAAGGGCGCCAAAGGTTTGCGCCATGCTGCCCGCATCAATCACCGCCAGCACGGGCAGGCCGAAGCGGCGTGCGATGTCGGCGGCGGAGGGCGCGCCGTCGAACAATCCCATCACGCCTTCGACCAGCACGACATCCGCCGTTTCTGCCGCACGTGCCAGGCGCCAGGCAGCATCCTCCTCGCCGCACATCCACAGGTCGAGGTTTTCGCACGGGTTGCCGGAGGCTGCGGCGTGGATCATCGGGTCGAGAAAGTCCGGCCCGCATTTGAAGACGCGCACGCGCTTGCCCTGCCGCGCGTAAAACCGTGCGAGACCGGCGACGATGCTGGTCTTGCCCTGGCCGGAGGCGGGCGCGGCGATGAGCAATGCAGTGGCCATTTTTAGAATTCTATTCCCGGCATGGCCTTGACGCCTGCCTTGAACGCATGCTTGACGAGGCCCATGTCAGTGACCGTATCGGCCGCGGCGATAAGTCCTTCCGGCGCGGCGCGGCCGGTGATGATGACGTGCTGCATGATTGGCCTTGCGGCCAGGCCCGCCAGTACCTCATCGAGTTCAAGCCAGCCGTATTTGAAGGCATAGGTGAGCTCGTCCAGTATCACCAGACCCATTGTCGGGTCGGCAAGAAAAAGTCGGCTCTGGCGCCACGCCGCCTGGGCGGCCTGGGCATCCTTTTCCTTGTCCTGCGTCTCCCAGGTGAAGCCTTCGCCCATCACGTGCCATGCCACATTCGGCTGGCGGCGGAAGAAACCTTCCTCGCCGGTGTCGCTGCGGCTTTTGACGAACTGCACGATGCCCGCTTTAAAGCCATGGCCGAGCGCGCGGGCGAGCACGCCAAAGGCGGCGGAGGATTTGCCCTTGCCGATACCGGTATTGACCAGCAGCAAGCCGCGCTCAGCGCTGGCTTCGGCGATTTTTTCGTCGATGACTTGCTTCTTGCGCTGCATGCGTTCGGCATGTTTGTTTTCTGTCATTGCCGTGCTTTCTTTTCCATTATTCGCGTCAGGCGGCTGCCGGGCCGCGATGGAAAATCAGCTCTTCGACCGGCCGGCCGCCGACGAGATGTTCGTTGATGATGCGTTGCAGGTTTTCCGGCGTGACGTTGTAATACCAGATGCCGTCCGGCTGCACGCAAAAAATCGGCCCGCCCCGGCAGGCGGCGAAGCAGGAGACCCGGCTGCGTTTGACGCGCAGTTCGCCCTGATCCAGCCCGGCCCGCTTGAAGGCTTCGCCGAGGCTGTCGAAGAGCGCTTGCGCCGCGCCGTCAATGGTGCAGCGGGGGCCGGTGCATACCAGCAGATGGCGGTGGTAGCCGGAGATTTTGGGTTTTTCGACAGCATTCATGCGCTGGCTCCCGCAGCGTTTTCGCTGTCGTTTTCCTGATCTGCTTCCGGAGTTTCGTCCAGGATTTCCGCTGCCAGGGTGGCGGCGATGTAGCTGGCGGGCAGGCCATACTGGACCGCCAGTTCGCCTGCTGTCTTGCCGCTGCTGCGGATGGTTTCCAGCCAGCCGTTAAGGCCGGTGGAGAGCGAGCGTCCGGCCTGTTCGCCCGCGTGGGTGCCGCCGTTTTCCACGTCGTATTTGCTGGCGTAGCCGCGCGGGGTGACCATCAGGCCATCGCGCACAAAAGTGCTGGAGTTGCCGATGAGGACGGTGGACAGCATGCCGATGTCGCATTCGGTCATTTTGTCGAGCGTGGTGAATTCGATGCGCTGTTTCGGCCGGTAGGCCGACTTCACGATGGCAACTGGTGTATCCGGCCGACGGTGGGCGAGAAACAGGCGTCGCGCTTCCTGAATCTGCCGCGTGCGGCGGCCGCTCTTGGGGTTGTAAAGGGCGACGACGAAATCGGCATCGGCGGCGGCATTCAGCCGCCTGGCGATGACCGGCCAGGGCGTCAGCAAATCAGACAGGGAAATGGCGCAGAAATCATGGGTCAGCGGTGCGCCAACCAGCGCGGCGCAGGTGTTGAGCGCCGAAGCGCCGGGAACGATTTCGACTTCAATATCCGAATCCGGCGTCCAGCCAGCCTGAAACAGGACTTCGAATGTCGGGCCGGCCATGCCGTAGACGCCCGCATCGCCGGAAGAAACGAGGGCTACTTTCTTGCCCTGTTTTGCGCGCTCATAGGCTTCGATGGCGCGGTCGAGTTCTTCGGTCATCGATTTCTTGATAATCTCCTTGCCTTCGATCAGGTCGGTGACGAGGCGGATATAGGTGACGTAGCCGATGATTGTATCGGCCTCGGCAATCGCCGCACGGGCGCGGGCCGTCATGTGCTCGTTGCTGCCGGGGCCAATGCCGACCAGCATGATTTTCCCGGGTTTTTTGCTTGCGTCGTTGTTTGCGGAGTTCATTGCGGCGCTCATTGTGGTGTGCATTGCGTCATTCATGTGGGCATCCTTGCGATGGAAACGGTGGCGTTGCGCCCGTCGGGGCCGCGCAACTTGTGTTTTTCGATGATTAACTGGCTCTTGTCCGCACCAGCGGCCAAGAGGGCGGCGGCTTCCGCGACGGATGGCGTGCCGGTGTACCGGCGCACGGTTTCCGACGGGTTGGGTACGGGCACGGCGGCCAGTTGTTGCGGGGAATAAAAACTCAGCGTCCAGCCTTGCGCGGCGGCAAAAGCCAGGAGACCGGCTTCGTCCGCTTTCAGCGTGATGCTGGCGACAGCCTGCACTTGTGCGGCTTCGAGCCTGGCCGCAGCGAGGGCCTCATTTACCGCGCGGGCGATGGTTGCAGCTGGCGTACCCCGGTCGCAGCCCAGGCCAAGCGCCACCTTGAAGGGGGCGGTGGTCACTGTGCCGCGTCCTGTGGCGGCCGGTAGATCACGCGCTTGCCCGCCAGTTTTGCCGCCCAGCCGGGGGGTAGCTCGCGCTGGCTCACCCACAGGATGGCGCTGAATGCCGCAGGGTCAACTTCTTCCAGCCGCGCAAACTGGTGGAGATTGGCTGGCAAGGGGCCGTTGCGCCCGTTGGCGTGCTTTGCCCACCAGTCGGTGCTGCCGGCCTCCTGCACCAGGGCGACCGGCTCGTCATTGACCATGGCGGCGCTGGCGCGCACGATTTCGTCGTGGCTGGCATCGAAAGTCCAGCTCAGTTCGCGGCCGAGCAGGTCAACCGCCAGCGTCTGCCGGGCGTCCGACGCCGTGGTCAACACCGGTGTCGCGTCCAGCGCCGTAGCGAGGCGACCGGCCAGCGCGTTGGCGCCGCCGAGATGGCCGGACAGCATGGGGATGACGAAACGTCCGGCTTCGTCGATCACGACTATGCCCGGATCCGCTTCCTTGTTATTCAGGTGCGGCGCGATCAGGCGCACCACGGCGCCGAGCGAGACGATGCAGACAATGCCGTCGAAAGCTGCAAACAGCGCCGGAATCTGGTCGCCGGTTTTCCCGCTATAGCAGGTGGCGGCATCGGGTGCGGCGGCTTGGGCTTCGGCGCGGAATTTTTCCGGCGCAAAAAGTCGGCTCTGGGGCAACGCCGCCATGACTTTTCCGGCCAGCGCGATACCGTGGCGGGTGATGGCGACGACCGCCACGCGGCTGCTGGGGAAGGGCAGGTGCTGTGTCATGCCGGCAGCTCCGCGCGTTTGCGGCAACCGCGCCGCAGTTCGCCGCGCACCCGTTTGGGGTTTTTCACCAGCATCAGTGAGAGATAGTTCACTTTTTCGCCTTTCAGGCTGAGGATATCGGAGACCACGCGTTCGTCGGGCGAGCCGACTTTTTCGATGAAGCAACTGGTGGCGAGCAGGCCGCGCCGCTCAAGGAGGTCGAGCACTTCGTCGAGCAGCGGTTTGACCTTGAGCAGGATCAGCGTATCGAACTCGTCGAGCAGATGGTCGATGAGCGCAACGCCATAGGCGGCGGGAATCACGGCGAAGGTGTCGTCTTCTTCGGCCAGCGTGGTGTTGATGCGGGCGGCGGCAGCGGCAAAGGAGCTGACGCCGGGAATGGTTTCCACCTCGACGTCCGGCGCCAGCTCGCGCACCACGCGGGCGAGATGGCCGAAGGTGGCGAAGGTGGAGGCATCGCCCTCGACCAGAAATACCAGGTCGCGGCCTGCGGCGAGCAGTTCGACGGTGCGGGCGGCGGCGCGGCTCCAGGCCTTGGCGAGAATCTCCGCGTTGCGCGTCATTGGAAACACCAGCGCTTCGGCGTCAGGCGGCACTGCCAGCCCGCCGCGCACGGCGATGTCCAGCGCGTAAGAGCGTTCTTCGGCTTTTTTGATCGGATAGAGCCAGCGCGCGCCGGATTGCAGGGCTGCCCAGCCGCGCCGGGTAATCAACTGCGGGTCGCCGGGACCGAGGGAGACGCCAATCAGGCGGCCGTAGCGCTGGTCAGGGTTGTGGTTTTTGTCAGGCATTTTCCTGGGGCTTTCGGGCAGTGACGATCCAGATCGGGTTTTGCGCCGCCAGCCGGTGCATGTCGAGAATCGGCTGGCTGCGCGAGGCCTGCAACTGCGTCACTTCCCACGGCGCGCCAGCGGCGGCCAGCGTGGCGGTGGCGGTGGCGAGGTTTTCAAAGGTGACGAAATTCATCACCAGGCGGCCATCGGGCTTCAGGCGATCGAGGACGAGCGTGATGAGCTGGGCCAGTTCGCCGCCGGAACCGCCGATGAATACGGCATCCGGATCGGGCCAGGTATCAAGGCCTGCCGGCGCCTTGCCTTCCAGCAAGGTGTAGTTGGTGGCCTTGAGGCGGCGGGCGTTCGTGCGCGCGTTGGCGGCGTCATCCGGGTTTTTTTCGATGGCCCAGACATGGCCGCGAGAAGCCAGCCGCGAGGCTTCCAGGCCGACCGAGCCGGAACCGGCGCCGATGTCCCAGACCATGCTGTCACGCTGCAAGCCGAGCTTGGCGAGCGAGACGGCGCGGGCTTCGAGCTTGGTGATCAGGCCCTTTTCAGGTTGCCGCTGGATGTAATCGGCATCCTCGAAACCGAAGAGCGCGCGGCGTTCCTGGCCACTGTGTTCGGTCCCGCTGCGTTCGATGAGCACGACATTCGGGTCGGGGAAGCGTTGCGCCGCAGCGGCTGCCAGCGACAGGTCGGCGAACAGGGCTTCATCGGCTTGCGCCAGGCATGCGGCGACCGAGAGGCGGATGTCTGTGTCATAGCCTGCCGCCAGCAGGGCGCGGGCGATGCGGTCGGGGCCGTTGGCGGGACTGGTGAATGCGGCGATGCGCGGGTGTTCGGCAACCGCACGCACGAGCGGGTAGAGGCCGTGCGCAGGCGTTGCGCCGGGCGCCCAGGCATCCCACTCGCCTGCATCGGCGCTGTGGCAGGAGGCGATCCGGTAGTCCTGCCAGGGGCGCTTGAGCCGCGCGAAGGCGAGTTGCAGGGTGGATGGCGCCGGAACAATAGTCACGGCGTCCCTGCCCAGCTTGCCCATGAGGAAGGCGGCGATGCCGTGGCATAACGGGTCGCCCGTGGCGAGCACGGCGCTGGATAGTCCCTGCGCGCGGGCGGCTTCGATCCAGCCGGGTACCTTGCCCAGGGCGCCGCCCATGTCATGCACCGTGACGCCGTCGCGCAGATGGGGTCGCACCAGCGCCAGCGTGCGGCCAGCACCGATGACGACATCGGCCGCGCCGAGGTGTTCGCGCGCGGCATCGGTCAGTCCGGCCCAGCCGTCATCGAGTATGCCCAATAGGGTGCAGGGTGGTTGGGGTTCAGGCAAGCTCGCTCTCCTTGACGCGGACTATCGGTTGACCTTCAAAATCGCAGACCAGCACGGTGAGCTGGTAGGGGCCGGGGTAGCAACTGCGCAGGCTCTTGATGGCGCGGATGGCCAGCGCGCGGTGGAAGGGTATGGTGAGGCCAAGGGTTTGCAGGCGCTCTGCGGCGAAACGCGCGGTTTCGGCATTGCGGATTTCCTCGACCAGATCGGGCGGTGCGCCGACCTCGGCGGCGGAGTCGGCCAGCAGATTACGGTTGACTTCTTCCTTCCAGGCATGGGTGACGGCGAGACCCTGGCCCATCTTGCTCAGCTTGCCGACCATCGCGCCGACGGTGATGTGCTGCATGTGCTGCCGGATGGCGGCCTGAAAGGCGGCCTTGACGAAGTCGCCCATTTGCACGAAACAGGATTCGTCGAGTTCGGGCAACTCGCGCATGGCGAACTTCTCGGTACGGCCGCCGGTGGTGAATACGACATGGGTTTTCCCCTGATTGGCGGCGACATCCACGGCCTGCACCACGCTGGCGCGAAAGGCGGCGGTGGAATACGGGCGGACGATGCCGGTGGTGCCGAGAATCGATATGCCGCCGAGTATGCCCAGGCGCGAGTTGAGCGTTTTTTTGGCCATTTCCTCGCCGCCGGGAACGGAAATGGTGACTTCCAGGCTGTCGCCCGCCGCCAGCAGGGCGGTGCCGGTGCGCTCGACATTTTCCGTGATATTGCGGCGCGGTACCGGATTGATCGCCGGGCCGCCGACCTCCAGGCCCAGCCCCGGCTTGGTAATTATGCCGACACCGGCGCCGCCTTTGAGGATGACGAGGCCGCCGCCGCGGGGGATGCGGCGCACATCTACCGTCAGGTGGGCGCCGTCGGTGGCGTCCGGATCGTCGCCGGCATCCTTGATGCTGACCGCATGGGCGCAGTGGTCATCCACCCGGCCATCGACGATGGTGAAGTTAACTTCCTGGCCGTTGGGCAGGCGGCAGACCACCTGTTCCGGCACGCTGCCCTGCATCAGTCCCTGGGTGGCGGCTATCGCGGCGGCGGCGGAATTGGCGCCGGTAGTAAATCCCGTGCGGTTGCCGCGCTGCCGTTTGGCCGTACCCTTGCGGACTTTTTCCGCCGGGGGAGTGCTGGAGGTTGCGTCCGGAGCTATGTCCGGTGGCGTATTCGTGGGTATGTCGCTGGCGGCGGACATGCTCAGGCCATATTCCTTTGCCGGCTTTCAGCAAGGCCAAGCAGGGCGTGGATTGCGGCCACCACCAGGGTGGAGCCGCCCTTGCGGCCGCGTATGGCTATCCACGGCACGGTATCGATCTGCGCCAGCAGGGCCTTGGACTCGGCGGCGGAAACAAAGCCGACCGGCATGCCGATGACCAGCGCCGGGCGCAGGTTTTCTTCGCGGATCAGGCGCACGATTTCAATCAGCGCCGTGGGCGCGTTGCCGATGCCGATGAGGGCATTGTCCAGCAAACCGAGCCGGTGGGCCTTGCGCATGGCCTGCACGGCGCGTGTCGTGGCTTCGGCTTTGGCCTGTGTGATGACATCGGCATCGGAAATGAACTGGTGCGTGACGAGGCCAAAGTGCGCCAGGCGCGTGGCCGAGAGGCCGACGCAGATCATCTCTACATCCGCAATGATGGCGGTGCCGCCCTTGAGGATGGCGGCAAGGCCCGCGTCNNATCGCCTGCGGATGAAACTCGGTCAGGCCGTTGAATTCGAAATCGGCATTGGCGTGGATCATCCGCCGCACGACGGACCACTGCTCGTCGTTGTAGGCGTGGGGCCCTACCTCGGCGTCGATGATGGCGAAGGAGTCATGTTCGATGGCGCGTCCGGCGGCGGTGAG
>DILC01000002.1:19568-31805 GCA_002424865.1 Rhodocyclaceae bacterium UBA5602
TGCGCATGATCCTCTGCGCCGTGATGCGTGTGGGTATGGCTGTGGTCGTGCAGATGTTCCTCTTCCGCCGCCAGCCGGTATTTGCAGCCGTCGCATTCGAGCAGGCCGCCTTCGGCCATTTCATGCCCAGTGGCCTTGGCATCGAGCAGGTCGAAGATGCCCTGATCGAAACCAAAGTGCGTGCCCAGGGCAAAGGCTATCTCCGGGTACTGGCCTTGCAGGCGCACCAGCTGCGCCTTGATGCGCTCGATCAGCACGCCGGTAAAGAGATACACCGGGATGATGCAAATCTGCTTCATGCCGAGGCGGACCTGGCGCTGCACGACGGTTTCCAGGCGCGGCCAGGTGATGCTGGTGAAGGCCAGATCGACCAGGTCGTGGTCGCCGTCTTCAAACAGCCAGCGCGCCATTTTCGCCAGTTCGCCATTGGCCCCGCTATCCGACGAGCCGCGGCCGAGCAGGATGACGCCGGTGGTGCGCGGGTCGGGCATGTCCAGGTGTTTCATCAGGCCGTTAAGCTGGCTCTTGAGCACGGCGAATATCTCGCGGCCCATGCCGAGGTGGCGCATGCAGTCAAAGCGCACGCCGGGATGGCGCAGGCGGGCGGCGTTGAGCGCGGCCGGCAATTCCATCTTGACGTGCCCGGCAGCATTGAGAATGAAGGGCAGGGCGATGACCCGGCGCGCATTGCGCGCGGCACGGTCGAGCCCTTCGTCAAGCAGCACTTCAGCATGTTCGATGAAGCAAACCTCGATCCGCCATTCAGGGTGGCGCTCGCGCCACTGTGCGGCAAAATGCAGGATTTCCTTGTTGCCTTCGCGGTTGCGCGAGCCGTGGCCGACGAGGAGAAAACTGGTGTCGTTCATGATGAGGAGCCTTCGGTGATTGATGCCCGGCGAAAGCGATGACCGAAAGCCGGGTCGTAGAGTTTGGAGCGGGCGATGTCCTGCCAGTGCCGCGCGCCAAGGGCGGGGCTGGCGATGATCATGGCCTGCGTGGCGATTTTTTCGTCCTGGCAGCGGCGCTTGATATCGGCCAGTGTGCCGCGCACGATTTTTTCCTGTTCCGGCCAGCTGGCTTTTTGCACGACCAGGATCGGCGCGTCTTCCGGCCAGCCGGCGGCGCGCAAGGCGCGCTGCACTTCATGCAGCAAGGTGATGGAAAGAAAGATGCAGAGCGTCGTGCGATGCGCCGCCAGCGCTGCCAAATCTTCGCCCGGCGGCATCGGCGTGCGGCCGGCAACGCGGGTCAAGATCACGGTCTGGGTGACTTCCGGCAGGGTCAGCGTCTCGCCCGCCGCGGCTGCTGCGGCCATCGCTGAGGAAACGCCGGGAACGACCGCCCACGCGATGCTGGCCGCATCCAGCGGGCGGGTCATCTCAATCAGCGCGCCATACAGGCCGGGGTCGCCGGTTTGCAGGCGGACGACGATTTCATGCCGCTCCGCCTGCTCGATCAGCCAGGCGGTGATTTGTTCGAGCGTCATGTCTTTTGAATCGCGGATGGTGCAGCCGTCGGACGCATACAGCGTCGCCGCCTGATCGACCAGCGACCCGGCGAACAGCACGGCGCCGGCGACCGCGAGCAGATTACGGCCCTTGACCGTAATCAGTTCGGGGTCGCCGGGTCCCGCGCCGACAAACCAGACCTTGCCGGGCATGCTTTCAGGCCGTGCGCAGGTCAAAGCAGTAGCGGAGGACGCGGCTGTCCTTGTAGCGGGCCAGGCCCTTGACGATCACCCAGGTGAATACGGGTTCGATCAGAACGAGGCTGATGTAGGAAGCGGCGAAAGCCGCCCAGGCGGCAAGCGGTGTGGCGACTTCGCCAATGGACAGCCAGAAGCCGACCATCAGCGTTACGCCGCTGTAGTAGGCGGCATCGAGCTTGAGGATGGTCTTGATGTCGAGCTTTTGCACCCGCTTGCCCAGGGTTGCATGCAGCAGGGCCAAGGGAACGGCCAGGGAAAGGAAGTTTATGCCCAGATGCACCAGGTCAGCCGGATTAAACAGCAGGCCTTGCAGCAGCAGGCCGAGGCCGAAGCCGATCAAGGTGGGCACGAAACCCAGGGTGAGATAGATCGGCATGGCGCCGACGAAATGCAGCTCGGACGGCCCCACCTGCAAGTGGAACATTTGCATGAAAACGCTGAAGAAAATTGCGGCCAGCAGCGTGCGCACCATGAGTTGCGGCTGGCGCACGAGTTGTAATGACTGGCTGCCCAGCATGCCGATGGCGGCGATATTGGCCAGGACGATTTTGGTGGCGGAAACATAACCCGGTTCGATGTGCATGATGCTTCTCCTCTGCGATGAACGACAATATCGGCATGACGAGGGGAGCGTTGGCAGTGCTGGTTGACGCGGGTATCTGGTTGTACTGAGCGATGGAAAATCACCACTTGGCCACAGCAAGACAAATCTGGTCAAACAAAACTGCGTATCAAAAAAACGAAAACGACGAGCTACGAGCCAAATCAAAAAAACCGGCCAACACCCTCACCCCGGGGTACATACCATTCATTCGATCAAGGCCGGTCTTCTGGCTTACCTTCATTCGCCTCTGCCCGCCTTCCCGTGCATCGCACAGTGGCATTGGGGCAGATTTGTCAGGTTTACAGCAGCGGGGGCTGCGCCGGACTGTTTGGGCAATGATTTGAAAATCAGTTATCCAAAGTCACCGGACTTCCCGTTTCACTCTGGCGCACAGACTGCACGCCAGAGAACCGAGATCGAATGGGTAGTCTACTTGAAAGCGCAGGCGACAGGCAAGCAGAAGATTTATGGTATCGGAATAATCTGGCGTACAGAAGGCGGAACAGCGGTGGCTGCTTCAGCGCGGGATGAACCAGCGGTCGTTATCACTACGGATTTCGCGTAGCGGGTAGCCATACAGGCGGCTTAAATTGTCTGCGGTGATGATTTCCTGGCTTCGTCCCGCCAGCCATTCGCCGTTGCCGAACAGCAACAAGGCATGCTCGCAATAACGCACGGCGAAGCCGGGGTCGTGCAGGATGGCGATGCAGGCGGTGGCGGTCGCTTCATCCGCCGTGATGGCTTTGAACAGGTCCATGACGGCGACTTGATGCGCGAGGTCCAGATGGGTGAGCGGCTCGTCGAGCAGAAAAAGCTGTGGCTGCTGGGTGAGCAGTTGCGCTACGGCCAGGCGTTGCCGTTCGCCACCGGAAAGGGTGTGCACTTCGCGCCCGGCAAAATCTTCCAGCCCCACGGCGGCGAGCGCTTGTCGCGCGATGGCGCGATCCGCTTCGGATTCCCAATCCCAGCGCCCCAGATGCGGGTGGCGGCCAACGAGCGCGGTTTCCAGCACGGTGGCTGGAAAGGGATCGCTTTGGTGCTGGGGCAGCACGCCGCGTATCTTGGCGAGGCGACGCAGGTCATGGCTTGAAAAAGTTCCCGAAGGGACGCAGAGCGCCGGTGCTGATGGTGAGACGCCGGTTTGGACGCCACAGAGGTTTAATTCGCCGTGCTGGGGACGGCGCAAACCCGCCAGGGTCATGAGCAAGGTGGATTTGCCCACGCCATTACGGCCCAGAATCGCCCAGCGCTCACCGCTTGCGACGCTGAGATTCAGCGCATCGCAAATGCGGATTTTGCCGATGCTCACATCCAGCGCATGGGTGGAAAGGCGTGTGCTGTGCATGGCTTAAGTTGTTTTCTCGCGGCTCAACAGGTACAAAAATACCGGCACGCCAATCAGCGCAGTGAGCACGCCAACCGGCAACTGTTGCGGGGCGATCACCGTGCGCGCCAGGGTATCGGCCAGGAGCAGCAGGCTGCCGCCAACCAGCGCCGTGGCGGGCAGGAGCAGCCGCTGATCGTTGCCCCAGCCTTGGCGCAGCAGCCACAGGCGCACCAGGTGCGGCACGATGAGACCGATGAAACCGATGCTGCCGGCCGTGGTGACGGCCGTGGCGGTGGCCAACGCAGCAAGAAAATACACGCCGCGCTTAACCTGTGCGACCGGGACGCCCAGGGTTTGCGCCAGCCTGTCGCCCCGCGCCAGCACATTGAGCTCGCGCGCGAAGGGCAGGGCCAGCGCCAGCGATAACGCAAGCACCGCTAACGCCGGACGCGCTTCGCTGATTTGCCCGGCATCGCCCATCAGCCAGAACAGCATGCCGCGCAATTGTGTTTCCGGCGCGATGGACAACATCAAGGCCACTGCGGCGCCACAGCCCGAGGCAACAATCACGCCGGTGAGCAGTAGCCGCGTGCGCGTCCAGCTGTTGTCGCCGTGCGCCAGGCCAAATACCAACAGCATGGCGGCGAATGCCCCGCCAAATGCGGCCAGGTTGATAAACCATAGCGCCAGGCCCAGCAGCATGGCCAAAAGCGCACCGACCGCCGCGCCGCCGGATATGCCCAATACATAGGGGTCGGCGAGCGGATTGCGCAGCAGCACTTGCATCAAGGCGCCGGCCAGCGCCAGCAGACCGCCGCAAGCAAAGGCGCCCAGGGCACGCGGCAGGCGCAAGCCGCGTATCACCTCGACAGCCAGCGATGTTTCGCCTGTCGGGCTGCCGCCGAATAGCGCGGTGAATAAGTCAGACAAGGTGACCGGAATGCTGCCCGCCGCCAAGGCCACGGCCAAGCTCAATGCCGCCAGGGCAAGGAGCAAGGCCAAAACAAAAAAAGCACGGCGGCGGGAGGGCATGGTTCAGCTTTGCGCAAACCTTATGGCGGCAAGACGGTTGCCAGACTTTTTACTTTGGCGCATAACGGACACCGATAAAAACATTAGCGCGCGGTTGCGCATAGCCCCAGGCAGTTTCATACACTTTGTCGAACAGGTTATTCACGCGGCCTTCGAGTGACCAGTCTTGGCCCAGCTTGTAACTGCCATGGAGGTTGACGATTTCATAGTGTTCCAGCGGCCGGGTTTGGGTGGTTGTGTCGAAGCTATCGCTTACCGCATTCAATTCTGCGCCCAGTGTCCATGGACCGGGTGAGTAGCTTAGCGAGAGTTTGCCCATCTGCGCTGCACGCCGTTGCAAGCGGTAGCCGTTGTCCTGGTTAACCGGTTTCATGAAATCAGCCGAGGCGTCCGCATTCCATGCGCCATAGGTCAGGCCGTAATTGAGGCTAGTGCCGGTGATGCGGGCGCGGCCGACGTTGTTCACGGGGTATACCGCGATGAGATTTTCGATGCGGTTATCAAAGTAGGTAATGCCGACACGCTGATTGGCGTGATTCCAGTTCAGGCCGACTTCACGGTTTTTGGCGAACTCGGGTTTGAGGTTGGGGTTACCGTAATTAGGATAATAAAGCTGGTTGAAGCTTGGTGCCTTGAACGCCGTGCCGTAAGCCGCGCGCGCCTGCCATTCTGCGGTGAGGCGATAGCCATAGGCCAGGCTGCCGGTGGTCTTGCTGCCGAATTGTGAATTGTCGTCATGGCGCTGCGAGATTTGCCAGCTATGGTTGCCCCAATTGCCGTTATAGCCTGCGATCAATGAGCGCACCGTGCGTTCCTTGATGGTGTAGTCCGTGGTGCTATCCACGTTCTGACGTAGATATTCGGCGGCGAGCAAGAGCTTGCCGACCGGGAGCTTGACATCCTGTTGCCAGATCCATTGGGTTTGATCGGTGGCAAACAGGCTTCTGCCAGGCGCGAAGTTTTCCGAGCGGTCTTTCGATTCACCGTAGCGCAGGGTTGAGGTCCAGATGCCGTTCAAGCGGTTGCGGCTGTAAGCCGTCCAGGCACGGGTGATGTCGTCGCTGTAGGCGTTAACCGTTGGTCCGCCGCCATCGTAATTGTTTTTGCTGTCAGCCGTGAGCAGGGTGACACCCAGCTCGTGGCCTGCGGCCGGACGGAAGGCGAGACGGCCTGACCAGGATGTGTTGCGATAGGGATCGTTATCTGGATTGGGTAGCGTGTAGTTGGCTTGCTTATAGCGCACGGGATCGGAGGCGACATTGATGCCATCGCTCTTCAGGTGTGATGCCCGCAAGCTGTAAGACCACATATCGGTTCCGCCTGACAAACCCGCTTGTTCTTCCCTGGTGCCATAGCTGCCGAAGCCGACAAAGGCTTCCGGGCGCAGCGGGCCTGCGCCTTGTTTGGTGAAAATCTGGATCACGCCGCCGATGGCGTCTGAGCCATACAGGCTGGAAGCGGGGCCACGCAGGATTTCGATGCGTTCGATTTGCGACAGTGGCAGGTTGGAGAACGACGGGCTACCCAACGTGGCCGAGCTTAACGGTATGCCATCAACCAGCAACAGGGTATGGCCGGCGTTAGTGCCGCGCATGAAAATACTGGATGCTTTACCCAGGCCACCATTGTTGATGACCTGAATGCCCGCTTGACGAGAAAGCAGCTCAGGCAATGTCGTCGTGCCAGCTTGTTCAATTGCTTCGCGCTCGATGACAGTGACATCGGCCAGCTGTTCATTGATGCGTGCCGGTTGGCGCGTTGCGGTGACAACGACAGCAGCGGAATCAGTTGCTTCGCTGGCGTAGACGGAAAATGCAGAAAGCATGGCCGTAGCTGCGATGGTGATGCGGAATGGATTATTCATGAGGAAACCCCTAGTTTCCGGCTATGCGTCCCCGCAAGCCGGCAGCTTAAAAAACCAGAAGCGTGGGGAGGGGGATCGAAGGCATTTGTTTTGCAGGGCCGGGAATGGTCCGGCAAGACGCAACACACCCGACGCGGCCACCCCGCAGCATCTGATACGAGTGTTCCTGGCCGGTCTCCGGGCTTGCAAGTCTTGCCGCCCCGCCTTCCCGGAATAACATCATTCCAGTGGCATTGTGGGGCAGCCGCACTTGCTTACCGTTGCGGGGGCAGCGCCGGAATTGGTTGTCTGGAGGGACAATCGCACCGGCTTCCCGTTTCATCCGGCATGCATAACGCATGCGCGGACACCACGAACGGCGCGCAGTATAGCAGGGGTGTGTGGATGGGCTGCGCAGGCCTGTGCTGGCTAGGCGGTTACCGTATTTGCCCAGAGCGCCAAGCCCTGGGCATTGAGACCGACGTCCATGCCCAGGATGGCATTGAGCGTTGCGTCGTCCGTTGTTACGCCATGGGCGCGGACTTCGGCGAACAGGTAATCACGCAAATCGGCGCACAGGGTAGCGTGCAGGGCGGTGTACAGCGCTTCTGGCGCCGTGTCACCAGCGCCCCCCGCAGGCTTGAGCCCGTCTCTGGAAAGCCCCCTTGGGAGGCCGGCTTTTTGTTTTGCGGCCTTGGCCATGCGCACAAAGGCATCCATGCGGCGCAATAGCGCGGGTGCATGCTGTTGGGGCGATAGCAGGCGGCCAAAATGGGTAAGGTAGGCCGCTTCCGGTTGCATTGCCAAAATACGCTCAACCGACTGGCGCATGGCGATGGGGTCAAATTGCGAGGGTGTGGTGGTAGGGAAAAGAAAGGGTTTGCCATTGGCGATTAACGCCGGATAGCTGATGCCTAGCATGTCGCCGGTGAAAATGCCTTTTGAATCAGCGTCGTAAATCGCGATATGGTGGCGTGCGTGGCCGGGGGTATCAAGGCACAGCAGAGGGCGATCCGCCAGATGAATGGTGGTGTTGTCCGGCGCTTCGATTATGCGCGCGGCAGGAATCGGCAATATCTCGCCATACAGCTGGCGGGTGCGGGCTTTGCCGTACACCGCTTCCACCCCGGCTATGAGCTGTGCAGGTGAGGCCATATGCCGCGCGCCACGCGGATGCACAACCAGCCGCGCCTGGGGGAAGGCATCCATCATGACGCCCGCACCCCCGGCATGGTCCAAATGGATATGCGTGAGCATGACATAATCGACGTCGTTTGGCCCAGCGCCGAGGGTTTTCAAGGCATTGAGCACATGCGGCAAAATCTTGAATGTGCCGGTATCGATAATCGCAAGGCGACCTTGATGGTGAATGATATGCGCAGCAGCGAGCTGTTCACGCAGATAACCGCTATCCAGCGCGTAAATGCCGTGTGCGTATTCGATTAAATCGTGCTTCATGTCAACCTCAGGGGAATGGGGATACTCATGTCGAGTGGGAGTTTAAGCGCGTGCGGTCAAGAGCGGCGGAATTCGCCTGTCTTTAACCAGCATTTTTATTGCATCAGGCGGTCAGGTTTCACTATGGATGGTTTTTACGGTTTTAACGTGAAACAACGCCATTGGGCGCCGGGTCACTCCTCTCGCGCAGCGAGCCAGAGAGAAACCTTCCCGCGAGGGGAGGATGGGAGGGGCGGGCCTTTATGCTGCTTTTCGCATGTTTCATCATTAGCGGGTGGTATTTGCTTACCATGAGCGTTAGCCGGACACCATAGACTATCCGATCATCGTATGATGCTATCCGTTTGGGGCAGCTCGTTTACGTGCGCCTCATATTCACTCTTCACATTTTGAATCGTTGGATCAGGTCATGCCGATTTCTCTCCCTGCTGAACTGGAACATAAACTGGGCATTGCCATTGAGCAGATGCCGGCGTTCCCGAAAAGCGTGCAAAAAATTCTCGAACTGGCGCGAAATATCAATTCCGTGCCCAAGGAAATGGTATCGGTGATTGAAAAAGACCCCGTGATGACGGTCAAGATTTTAAAAGTCATTAATTCTGCGTTTTATAGCTTGCCGAACAAAATTACCTCGGTGGGCCAGGCAACCATCTTTCTGGGTGTGAATACGATTAAAAACCTGTCATTGGGTTTTGCCGCCGCCGGTATTTTGCCGCGTGGTACGGTAGAGGGTTTTGATATGCAGCGTTATTTGCTGCATTCCCTGATTGTGGCGACATTAGCCCGCCAGCTGGCCACGACAGGGGCAAAGGGCGAGGCTGATCCAGGAGATTGTTATATTGCGGGCCTGTTGCATGACTTTGGCAAAATTGTGTTCGCCCAAGCCATGAAGGTTGAGTTTCGTGCAGCGATGGCTTATTCGATAGAAAAAAAGGTGGCCTTGAATGTGGCCGAGCAACAAATTATCGGTGTTGATCATGCGGTTGTGGGCGCAATGCTTGCGCAGCGCTGGCAGTTTGCCGATCACTTGGTGCAATGCATTCACGATCATCACAACGTGCAAGCAGCGCCCAGCGCAATGCTGGATTGTTTGCGTACGGCCAATCAAATTGCTCGCAAGCTGAAATTAGGTGATAGTGGCAATGCCTGGCGTGAGGCCGAGGCTGTTGCTGCAGCAGCGCGGTTTGGTGATGATTTGGATGCCACGATTGCCAGTCTGGGGGATATGCAACGCTATATTGATGATGCGCAATTGTTCGCTCAGGTGAGTGCCACTGTTTAGCGTGAAAAAAACAGAAACGGAGCCCCGTGTGCTATCGAGCGCAGCGAGCCGCTTGGAAGCCCCGCCCTGGGGCGGGGTGAGTTTATGCTTGCGCACGTTTTCATCCTCGCGGGTGGGCGCTGGCGACCATGCGCGTTAGTCTGCCTGAATTGGCTAGATTGTGTGCGAGCCTGGCGTTAAGCGCCCTTGCCGGGTTGGATGGCGAGTTGGACCCGGCGCAAGGCATTCAAGATTAACGGAATATGGTTAGGGATGGGTGATGAAGGTACGGTTTTGGGGGGTACGTGGATCAATCGCTTCGCCAGGGAAGAGCACGGTGGTATATGGCGGCAATACCACCTGCATTGAAGTCCGTGGCGATGATGGCACGCTGGTGGTTCTGGATGCAGGCACCGGGATTTTTCCCTTGTCCCAAGCCTTGCTCTCTGAACTGCCTGTGCAGGCGAATATTTTTATTACCCATTCGCATTGGGACCATATTCAAGGCCTGCCATTTTTTGCGCCCTTGTATATCCCGGGTAATTCCGTGCGCATTCACGGGGCTTTTGACGTGGTCTCAGGCCGTGGCATTGAGCAGGTGATGGATGTGCAGCTGCAATACAGCTACTTTCCCATCCGCGAAGCGGAAATGCGCGCGAATATTTCCTATCAAACACTGCATGTTGGGGTGCCGGTGACAGTCGGCAGTTTGACCATTACCCCTTGCTTGATGAACCATCCGGTAGTGAATTTTGGCTATCGTGTGGATGGCGATGGCCGTTCCATGTTCTTCACCGGCGATCACGAGCCTTGGTACAACATTTATGCGCCAGATGATGAAGAATATGACGATTATCAGGCCATGGTAGCGCTTCAGCAAGCGCAACTGGATACGGCGATCTCAGGGGTTAATTTGCTGATTGCCGACAGTTCCTACACGCAAGCCGAGTATCCGGCCAAAGTGGGTTGGGGGCATGGCACGATGGAAGGTCATCTGGCTTGGGCCAGCCGTTTGGGTGTTTCTACGCTGGTTTGTACTCATCATGAACCCACTCGCGCTGATGCCGCGCTGGAGAGCGTTTTTACCCAAGCGCTGGCTGACTGTGGTTACGCGTCGGATAAAGCTGGTGCAATGAAGGTTGTTTTGGCGCAAGAGGGGATGGAAATAAGCGTTTAGGGAAGCTTTTATGCCAAACGGCTGAGGTCCGGTTTTTTTTTGCGGTTGTTTTATTACATCCAATCTACCGAATGACAGCGATTTTTGCTTGCCTATTTTGGCGGGCTGTGGCAAAATGTGCGGCTTCCGCACGGAGCGGTAGTTNNGTTAGAATACCGGCCTGTCACGCCGGGGGTCGCGGGTTCGAGTCCCGTCCGCTCCGCCAGAATTAAGAGCCTTTCCATGCGAAGGGCTCTTTGCATGTGCGGCCCGTGCCGTGCGCACGTCACGTCACTCCACAACTGTGGTTTTTAGGTTTATTCGTCATGCCCGCCGCCGCGGGAGCGGTGGAATCCGAATTAATCAGCGTTTCGTTAGGCTTATTTTTGAAACCCAGGCGATTTTTCAAAGCCTGCCGCTCCCCGGTATTGCTGTTGATGGCTAAGCTGCATGGCTAAAAGAAAAAGAACTGCCCAGCCTAGGCCGTGCCTTGGGTTTTTTCAGCGGTTCGGCTAACGCGCAAATCGACTGCTATAACACGGTTTCTTCCTTCCGCTTTTGCCTGATAAAGCTGGCGGTCAGCCAGGCTCAGTGCGTCTGCAGGGGACGCGATCGCTGCGCAATTCAAGGTAATGACGCCAAGGCTGACGGTGACGCTGTCATGGACCTGGGATGCGCTATGCGGTATTTGCAAGGCCGCAACTTCATGCCTGATTTTTTCTGCCAGTGATTTTGCGCCTGCATGGTTGGTCTCTGGCAGGATCAGGGTGAACTCTTCGCCACCAAATCGTGCGGCAAAGTCTGAGGCTCTGAATAATTGCTGTTGCAGGGTGCGCGCAATTTTTTGCAGGCACTGATCACCTTCCAAATGGCCATAAGTGTCGTTGTAGGCCTTGAAATAATCCACATCCAGAAATATCAGGGAAAGCGCTTCACCTGAACGGCGCGCCCTGGCGAATTCCGTTTCCAGTACATCATCAAAGCGGCGACGATTGGCCATCCCCGTAAGACCATCTGATTGCGCTTGTATGGCGAGATGGGCTTGGGCTTCGGTGAGCGCCTTGACCAGGTCATCATTGTCGAAGCGCGTTTTCCATGTCTCTTGCATTGAACGGTTAAATCGAACCGCGATGCTCACGAATAGCCCAAGAAACAGCGTGCTGTAGGCGGCAATAATCATATTCTGCGTGTCTCCTTCGGCAATGGAGATGATGATCATCGGCAGCATGGCAGGCAAGGCAAACGATAAAAATGCGGGCAAGAATATCCCCAGCGTCATGACGCTACCCATGACCATGGCTTGGGTTATTGCGATGACAATGAATTGGGCGTATGGCGAAGCGTTGGGCAGCAACATAATCGCCAAGCCCCATGCAATGCCAGCGGTGCTGTAAGAAAATGCGTAACGCATGGCAGAAGGGTGTTGGTAGCCTTTGGATGCAAGTTGTGCACGCTGCCGCCGGGTCATCCATAAACGGATACCGAGAGATAGGTAGACGAGCGCTAGCCATAGGGCCACTTCAGAATAAAGCGCGCCAGCTGCTATTTGGGAGGCCGCGACAAGAATGCTGCCGCCAACGCTCCCCAGTACAGGGATAATGCCAATATCAACTAAGTAGCGAAAAGATGTCGCCTCGACGCGCTGATCTAAATCCAATGTGGGAGCTCCAAGGCAAGGCAAAACGAGGCTGTATTTAGCGGAAGAAGTTTGATTTTATAGTACATGGCCAGTGGATTCCGATTTGTCAGTGAGGTTTTTTGTCGGATTTGATCAAGGTCTCTTGCCTCGCGGGTTTGGCTGTGGCAAAATACGCGGCTTCCGCACGGAGCGGTAGTTCAGTTGGTTAG
>DILC01000043.1 GCA_002424865.1 Rhodocyclaceae bacterium UBA5602
CAGACACGATACTTCAGTCTACGAAATAAATTTTTGAATCAAAAGATCCAGCGCTGTGGTTTTCCCGCTGTTATCACCGATACCTGTAAAGAAAAGGGCCAGGCTCGACTTATTTTTCGAAAAGTCGGTGCTGATGAAGCCACTGCGCTACAAGGCGGTCGAGCAAAAAACGCTCAGCTTTGCAGACCTGGATTTCCGCTTCGCGGGCAGGTCTCCGCGCCGTAGCGGATGGTGAGACGGTGAAAGCATCTGCATGCGCCGCTCTTGAGCTGCTATGCGCAGGAAACAGTGATGACAGGCAAAGCAAGTCAGGGGGCGATTCGGTATGACGCCTAATGCTGAAACAATTCGAGCCTGGCCTCTTTTGCCTTAAAGTCAGTCCGGATTCCTCATTGACTTAAGTTCGCATTATTGCTAACCTCGGCTCATGTCGTTTTCTGTTGAGTACTTCCATGCACGAGTGTTGGCCGAGATTGAATCATGGCCCGTCGACGTTCTCGCCGACTATGCGCGGATTGTCGAGTTGCTCATCGAGCACGGCCCCAATCTGAAGCTTCCGTACTCGCGAGCGTTCGGTGATGGCCTGTTTGAGTTGCGGCCCCGCGGTCGATCAGGTATTGGCCGGGCGTTTTACTGCTTCCTTGTCGGGAAGCGTGTCGTGGTTCTCCACGCCTTTATCAAGAAGTCCCAGCAAACGCCCGACCAAGACATCAAGCTCGCACGAAAGCGATTGAAGGAGATACAAAATGGCTGATCTGAAATTCAAACCTGTGCCTCATGACCACAAGCAGTTCCTTGAGCAAGCATCCAGGCGCCGCGGCTTTACCGGCGCGTATGAAGCCCTTGAGGTCGAATATGCGCTTGCGCATGAAATGCTAGCCGCTCGCGCTCGCGCAGGCCTTACCCAAGAGGCCGTTGCTGGCCGCATGGGCACTACCAAGAGCGCGGTCTCTCGCCTGGAGTCTGCCGGGAAGCATGCCCCTTCTGTGGCTTCACTGAAAAAATACGCCGCTGCTGTTGGTTGCACGCTCAAGATCGAACTCGTCCCCGCCAGCGCCAAGCGGCGAAAAACGGCCCAACCCGGCAGTCAGCCTGACCTCGCGCGATAAGGCCGCGCTCGGCAGGTTATTTTTACATTGGGGCGCATGATGTCGAGTGAGTCGTCGCAAACTTCGCCAAAGATATTCAAACCGCCAACACGCGGCCAGTCCATTCTTGTCGATGGCAAGTACTACTTCATCGGCGAGAAACTTGGTAACGGTTCATTTGGCGAGGTCTTTGAGTGTCAAGACGAGTGGAGCAACCAATTGGTAGCAAAGGTTCTAGTACCCAGAAATCAAACCTACGACGAAGTGCGTGAGAACTGGTTACAAGAGCTACGCAAACTTCTCGACCTTCGGCATCCAAACATCACGCACGTCTACGCAGCGTTCGAATGTGATGACACGTTCTATCTTGTTATTGAACGATGCTCAATGACGCTTGATTCCATCATCAACCTTCCGGGAGGAAACGGAGAGGTATGGCTGCCTTACGTCGCACGGGACATCCTTCAGGGATTGGAGTATATGCACGTCAATGGTTACGTTCACAAGGATATTCACGCTGGCAATGTGTTCGTTTCGCAAACAATTGACCGTATGGTTCCATCCAAAGATGCGGTTTGGTCCTTTAAGGTCGGTGACCTCGGCATTAGTCGACTTGAATCTGACATCGAGATATTCAACACACTCTTGGCTCAGTGGATGCTGCCGCCCGAAGCGATCGACCCTGCCGAGTTTGGGCCAGTTGGTCGAACGTTGGACATCTATCATGTCGGGCTGCTGCTTCTCGCGTTACTTCTTGGTTACTCGCCGTCATTTACCCGTGATGAAATTGCTGCTGGTGTGCCAAGACAGATCGCCGAGCAACTGCCATCGAAATATGCTTCAGTCGTCGCAAAGGCGCTACGTCGCCATGCAGTTGCTCGAATTCCGACAGCCGTTCAATTCTGGCGCGAGATTGCGAGCGTAGGTTAAATGTTCCCCAACCCACCCATCAACTCGGGCGTTGCGCGATAAAGCCGTGTAGCGTCGGTCATCTCTGCGTTGGACTTTAGAAAACCCATTTTTCAAAATGACATCATGAAAAACAGATTGACTACAAACGTGCAATTGGCTGAACACGCATTTTTCCAACAACACCCGCAGGTTGTGCAATGACCCCGCAGATCGCCACTCTCATGGCGGAATACAACCGCTGGATGAACGAGCGGATGTACGACGCTGCGGCAACGCTGGATGCCGAAACGCTGGCGGCTGACAAGGGGGCTTTCTTTGGTTCCATTCAGGGTACGCTGAATCACCTTGCGGTGGCCGATACGATCTGGTTGCACCGTTTTTCTCGGCATGCGGTGGGGTTCGCCAGTTTGGGCGAGCTCTCCCGCTTTCCGCCGTCGGCGTCGTTATCCGCCCCTGTCGCGCCGGATTTTGCGGGGCTTCGTGACTATCGGCGCGCGCTGGATGCCCTCATTGTGCATTGGGTGGCTGAGCTCACCCCCGAGCATTTGGCTGCCAATATCGCTTACCGCAACATGGCGGGGGTGGAATACAGCCGCCACTTCGGGGCGGTGCTGCAGCATTTTTTTAACCATCAAACGCATCATCGCGGCCAGGTGTCCACGCTGTTACATCAGGCGGGTGTCGATGTCGGCGTCACGGATTTTCTGGCGATTATTCCGCGCAGCGATCTTTAACTAGCAGCAAACAGCGCCTGCCAGTGCGCGAGTTGCGCGGCGGCCTCGGGCGATCCTTCTGCCGGCGCCCAGGGCGCGCGTTCGGCTTCTGTCAGCGGCTGATAGGGTCCTGCCTTGGCTTCGAGGATGACGGTATCCGGCACAAGCGCGAGCGAGGTGTGCCAGGTGCCGGCGGGAATATCGACGCCGAGGGTGGTGTTTTCGGCACGATTCGCCACACTATCCGCCGTCCTGCCAGAGCCGACTTTTATTTGCTCAATGACATTCCCCGCGTCATCAAAAATGATCAAGCCCATGAGCCCGCGCAGCACGACGAAGGTTTCGTCCTTGCTTGGATCCAAATGCCGATGCGGGGCGATGTAGGAGTCGGTTTGCACGGCGTTGAGCAGGCGGTGCGCGAGCGCTGTGTCGCTGGTGTGCAGGTTATGGTTTTTGCGCCGACGCGGGCTGGCGGCGGCTTGCGCGCATAAGCTGTCGAGCAGGGCGTTATCAATGCGGGTGAGCATGGGTAGTTTGGGTTTAGTTGTAAATAATCTGCACGTTTTCCGGTGTAAGCCATTCGCTCAAGCCGGTGATCAGGGTGTCGTCCAGTTGCACGCGCCAGTCCTCGGGCAGGGGCAGTTCGGCGCTGGCTTCGCTGTTGGTATAGCGCAGGCGGATCGGGCAGGGGCCGGGACGGAAGGGGGCGAGCAGGGTTTGCAGGCGCTTGGCGCTGGCGCTGTCCGAGCCGCCGTTCAGGGTGAGCTGCAGGCGGCGGGCAAAGCGGCCACGGGCTTCGCTGAGCGTGAAGAGCTTTTCCACCGTGACACGCAGGCCGCCGCTGTAGTCGTCTTTTTGCACTTTGCCTTCGACCAGCAACAGCTCATCGTCCTTGATCTTGCTGCGTTCGGCTTCCCATAGTTCGTTAAACACGGTGACTTCAATCTGCGTGCTGCCATCGTCCAGCGTGACGATGGCCATTTTGCCGCGACGAGTCATCTGGGTGCGAGAGGCGATCACAATCCCGGCGAGCAATACCGGGTCGCGCTGCGGTTCCACTTGTCCTAAGCGGCGTTTGACGAACGCCGATAATTCGGCAGCGTAAGCGTTGTAAGGGTGGCCAGAGAGGAAAAACCCTAGCGCGGCTTTTTCATGCAGCAGTTGCTCGCGTTCTGTCCAGCGTGGGGTGGCGACATAATGCGCGGTGGCTTTTTCGCTGCTGTCATCCAGGTCAAACAAGCCGCTTTGCAGGGCGTTGCGCTCGGCTTGTTCGGCGGCTTCCAGCGCAATGCTGACAGAGGCGAGCAGCTTGGCGCGATGGTTGTCGATGCTGTCAAACGCGCCTGCACGGATGAGCGATTCGATCACGCGGCGGTTGACCACGCGCTTATCGAGCCGCCGGCAAAAATCAAACAAATCGGTGAAGGGGCCATCGGTCTCCCGCGCCATCAAAATCACCGTGAGCGCGGCCTCCCCTGTGCCTTTGATTGCGCCCAGGCCGTAGCGGATGGTTTTGCTGTCGATGGGGCGAAAGCGCACGCCGCTGGCGTTAATGTCCGGTGGCAAAAAGACCAGGCCGTTGTCTGTCGCATCCTTGAAAAAGAACTGGATCTTGTCGGTGTTGGCCATTTCCGACGACAACGTGGCCGCAGCAAACGCGGCGGGGTGGTGGCATTTGAGCCAGCCGGTTTGATACGCCACGAGCGAATAAGCCGCGGCGTGGGACTTGTTGAATCCATAGCCCGCGAACTTTTCCATGGTGTCGAAAATTTCGTTGGCTTTGTCGGTGTCAATCTGATTGTTTGCCGCGCCCGCCACAAAAATTTCCCGCTGTTGCGCCATTTCTTCGGGTTTCTTTTTACCCATCGCACGGCGCAGCAAGTCGGCGCCGCCGAGGCTGTAACCGGCGACGACCTGTGCGGATTGCATCACCTGTTCCTGGTACACCATGATGCCGTAGGTTTTATCCACCACTTGTTCCAGGATCGGGTGCGGGTAACTGAAGCTTTTGCCGTGCTTTCTGGCAATATAGTCAGGGATGAAGTCCATCGGGCCCGGACGATACAGGGCGTTGAGCGCAATCAAATCATCCAGGCAGTCGGGGCGCGCCTGCACCAGCGTTTCTTTCATGCCGCCGGATTCAAACTGGAACACTGCGGTGGTGTTCGCGCTTTTGAAGATGCGGTCAAAGGTTGCGCGATCATCCAGCGGCAGGGTTTCCAGATTGATATCGACGCCTTCGACTTCCTTTGCCAGCCGTACGGCTTCGTCCAGGATGGTGAGCGTGCGCAGGCCTAAAAAGTCAAACTTCACCAGGCCGGCTTTTTCCACATCGTCCTTGTCGAATTGCGAAATGACGGAATCCGTGCCGGCGGCGGCATACAGCGGACAAAAGTCGGTGAGCTTGCCCGGCGCAATCAGCACGCCCCCGGCGTGCATGCCCACATTGCGCGTCAAGCCTTCGAGCTTGATAGCCAGCGCCCATAGTTCGGCGATTTCTTCTTCGCTGTCAATGCGCTGGCGAATGAGCGGTTCTTTATCCAGCGCGTCCTTGAGCGTGATGCCCAATTCATTGGGGATGAGCTTGGCGAATTGGTCGACAAAGTTAAAGCCCAGATCCAGCACCCGGCCGACATCGCGAATCACGGCTTTGGCGGCCATTGTGCCAAAGGTGGCGATTTGCGAGACGGCATGCGCGCCGTATTTTTTCTTCACATAATCAATGACCCGGTCGCGCCCTTCCTGGCAAAAGTCGATGTCAAAGTCAGGCATCGAGACGCGTTCGGGATTCAGGAAGCGCTCGAACAGCAGCTCGTAACGCAGCGGGTCAAGATCGGTAATGCCCAGGCTGTAAGCGACCAGCGAGCCCGCACCTGAGCCACGGCCAGGCCCCACCGGCACGCCGTTGTTTTTCGCCCAGTTGATGAAGTCCGCGACGATCAGGAAGTAGCCGGGAAAGCCCATCTGGATGATGGTTTTGATTTCAAAATCCAGGCGCGCAACGTAAGTGGCACGTTGCGCTTCTCGCTGGGTTGCATCGGGGTAGAGCAGTTCCAGCCGCTTGGCCAGGCCGCGATGCGATTCGCTGGCCAAAAAATCCTCCAGCGGCTCGCCGTTGGGCGTGGGAAAGTCCGGCAAGCGGCTTTTGCCCAAAGTCAGCGTCAGGTTGCAACGCTGGGCAATGTGTACGGCGTTTGTCAGGGCCTCTGGCAGGTCGGCAAACAATTCGACCATCTCGGCCTGGGTTTTGAAATACTGCTGCGGGCTGAAATTTTTCGGGCGGCGCTTGTCGCCCAGCACATAACCTTCGGCAATGCACACGCGCGCTTCGTGGGCTTTGTGATCGTCTTCATCCAGGAACTGGATGGGATGCGTGGCCACCAGTGGCAGCCCCATGCGCGCGGCTAAATCGGCGCTGGCTTGTACGAGCTGGTTGTCAGCTGCGCTGTTTTCCGTGACAGTTTTCCCGTTCGGGCGCTGCACCTCGATGTAATACGATTGCGGGAAAAGCTGTGCCCACTGCTTGGCGCGTTCTTCGGCCAAGGCGGTTTTGCCTGCCGCCAGCCATAAGCCGACATCGCCCAGCGGCCCGCCGGATAGCGCAATCAAGCCGCTGTTGTCCCCTTGGGCGAGTTGCGTGAGCGAGATTTCCGCGCGGCTTTGCTGGCCTTGCCGACGCGGGGCGAGGTAGGCGGCGGAGATGAGCTCGCACAGGCGCAGATAACCGGCATTGTTTTTTACCAGCAACAGCAAGCGCGCAGACTCCCGGCGAGCCTCCGCTCCTGGTGCGGCTTCATCGTCAATCCACACGTCACAGCCGATAATCGGCTTGACCCCTTGGCTGCGCGCAGCGGTGTAAAACTTGACCATGCCGAACAGATTGGCCAGGTCAGTGAGCGCTAACGCTGGCTGCTGGTCGGCCACCGCACGGGCAATGGCATCGTCAATCCGCGTAATGCCGTCGCTGATGGCATACTCGCTGTGCAGGCGAAGATGGATGAATTGCGGGAGGGGCGAAGTAGGCATAAGCAAGTGATTTTAACTTAGCCCTTGGCGCTCAACGATTGATCCGGCCAGAATATGTTGGATGTCCGTCCGCCCTGCGCAAAGCCAAGGGAACCTCGATCCTGTAGGCGCGCGATTCATCGCGCGATAGCCGTGCCGCAAAGGGCCTGGGCGTGATTTTTCATGGCGTTTGCGCCCTGTTTTAGCGATAATCCCGGAATGACACCCAGATTCTTCTGCCCTTTCCCGCTCAGTGCGGGTGCGACCGTGCAATTGCCTGCAGAGACGGCGCATCACGCAGTGAATGTTTTAAAAGTCGGCGCTGGCGATACGGCGATCTTGTTTGACGGACGCGGCGGCCAATGGCGCGCGACGCTTGCCATGAATGGCAAGCCGCCCAAAGCGGCGCTCATGGCGACGCTGGAGACGTTCGATGCGCAGGATAACGAATCTCCCTTGGATATTACCTTGGTGCAAGCTTTGCCCGCGGGCGACAAAATGGATTGGGTGGTGCAAAAAGCGGTTGAATTGGGGGTGGCGCGCATTCAGCCGGTAATGGCCAGGCGCAGCGTGGTGAAGTTGTCCGGCGAGCGCGCCGAGCGGCGGGTGGCGCATTGGCGCAGCATCGCGATTGCCGCATGCGAGCAAAGCGGGCGCAATCGGGTGCCCGAAGTCGCCCCCATTGTCGAGTTGCCGCGCTACCTGGGGCAGCTGCCAGCCACTTCTGCTGGCTTGCGCTTGATTTGCGCGCCGGGAGCCTGCGCGTCTTTGCGGGACAGGGCAACGCCCGCGCAAGCGGTGACGCTGTGTGTGGGGCCTGAGAGCGGGTTTGACGATAGCGAGCTGAGCGCCGCGACGACGGTCGGTTTCCAACCGATCCGGCTCGGTCCCCGGATTTTGCGCACGGAAACAGCGGGGCTCGCAGCGCTGGCGGTGTTGATGGCCCTGTGGGGTGACTTGTAATGGGAAGACCTGGCAAATTGTTCCAGCGAAAATTCGCTTGCCCAAAATCATAACGAGGAGCGGCCATGTTTGAGTCGGCAGAAATCGGTCACGCAATCAACAAGGCTACCTGGCGGAAAATTGTGCCGGATTTGCGCGTGGGTTTGCTCGATACGCAATTCGAGCTGAAAGAAGCCGCCAAAGTGCCTGTGGTGATCCTGATCCACGGCCATGATTTTGCCGGCAAGGACGAGACGATCCGCGTGCTGTATGACTGGATGGACCCGCATTTCCTGTCTACCCTGGCGTTTGCCAAACCGACCGAGGCAGAACGCGATCGGCCGGTGATGTGGCGCTATTGGCAGGCTTTGCCGCCCAAGGGCAGAACAGGTATTTTTGCCGGCTCCTGGTATTCCGATCCCATTGAGCAACGCATCAAGGGCCATTTGGCCCTGACCGACCTGGATGCGCGCGTTGACCAGATCAACCGTTTTGAAGCCATGCTGGTCAATGAGGGCGCGCTGGTGCTGAAGTTCTGGTTCCATCTGACCAAAGATGGACAGAAAAAACGCATGAAGCTGCTGGAAAGCGATCCGCATACGGCGTGGCGTGTGACGGATGGGCATCGCAAACGGCTCAAGGGGTACGATCGGTTTCAGGATGTGGCCGGGCACGTATTGCGCATGACCAATACGGCGTGGGCGCCGTGGTTGATTGTGGATGGTTCGGATAGCCGGTACCGTGCCATTACGGTGGGCCAAGTGCTGCTCGACTCCTTGCGCCAGCGGGTCGCCAATGGCGATAACCAGGATACGCCGGTGGCGCCCGCCATTCGCCCGAGTGTGGATGGGCGCACGGTGCTAACCGCCCTGAACCTCAAGAAAAAGCTGGACGATACGGCGTATGCGGATCAGCTGGCTTATTGGCAAGGGCTTTTGGCGGAGCTCGCGCGTGATCCGCGCTTTGCGCACCGGTCATTGATTGGCGTGTTCGAGGGCGTCGATGCAGCGGGCAAGGGCGGGGCGATACGGCATATCGCCGCCGCCCTGGATGCGCGGCAATTTCAGATTGTCCCGGTGGCCTCTCCCACGGAAGAGGAGCGCGCGCAACCGTATCTGTGGCGCTTTTGGCGGCATGTGCCGCGTTGTGGGCGGATCACGCTGTTTGACCGCTCCTGGTATGGCCGCGTGCTGGTCGAAAGGGTGGAAGGTTTTTGTTCTGAGCGGGATTGGTTGCGGGCTTACAGTGAGCTCAACGATTTTGAGCACGAACTCTCAAATGCGGGGGCGATTGTGGTCAAATTCTGGCTGCAGATCAGCCAGGCCGAGCAGTTAAAGCGCTTTAAGGTGCGCGAAAAGACACCCTTCAAGCGCTTCAAGATTACCGAGGAAGATTGGCGCAATCGCGATAAGTGGGCGCAATATCAGCAAGCGGCAGCGGATATGGTCGATCGCACCAGCACAGGCACGGCGCCCTGGACGCTGGTTGAGTCCAATGATAAAAATTACGCCCGGGTAAAAATTCTGCAAACGATTTGCGAGCGTTTGTTGGCTGAATTGAACGGCAGTCCAGCAGGGCAGGCCGCATTGGGCGACGATGGGCTCCATCCCGACAGGAATGCTGAACCTGGCGCTGCTGAACGAAAATTGGCTGAACGAAAAGTCGCAAAAAGAATCCATGGCAACTCCACCCTCAAGAAAGGCAAAAAATGACATTGGATATTCGCAGCTCGCAGCCCGACACCGACGCCCGGTTAGTCGCCTGGGTGCGGCAGGCGGCGCCTTACATTCACGCATTCCGCGGGCGCACGTTTGTCATCGCCTTTGGCGGCGAGGTGCTCGAATCCGGCTCCGCGCAAGCCTTGATCCATGATATTGCCTTGCTCGATAGCATGGGCATACGGCTGGTCCTGGTGCATGGCGCGCGCCCGCAGATTGACGCTGAAATGCGCATGCGCGGCCTGGAGCCGAAATTCCACAAGGGCTTGCGGGTGACGGATGCCGATGCCTTGGAGTGCGTGAAGCGGGCGATGGGCGTGACGCGGATCGAGATTGAGGCGCTGCTTTCGCAAGGCTTGCCGAATACCCCAATGGCCGGGGCTTTTTTGCGCGTAACAGGGGGAAATTTTGTCACGCCGCGGCCGGTGGGCGTGGTCGATGGCGTTGATTTTCAATATACGGGCGCTGTGCGCAAGGTCATCGCCGAAGAAATCCAGGCCGATTTGGCGCAGGAAAACGTGGTGCTGATCACTCCGATCAGCGCTTCGCCAACAGGCGAGATTTTTAATCTGGCCTGGGAGGAAGTGGCCGAAGCCGTGGCTGTGGCGGTGCAGGCAGACAAGCTGATTTATCTGTGTGATGCCGCCGGGGTGATCAACGCGAAAGGCGCGCTGATTGATGCGCTCACGGCGGACGAAGCACAAAAACTGGTGGGGAGGAACTTGCAAATGCAGGCGCCGGAAATTGCGCGCGTGTTGCCCAGCGCCGTGCGCGCATGCCGTGCGGGGGTTGGCCGGGTGCATTTTCTGGATCGGCAATCGGATGGCGCGATGCTGATGGAATTTTTCACGCGCGACGGGGTGGGCACGGTGATGACGCAAGCGCCGCTGGCGCGTTTGCGCGACGCCACGATTGATGATGTGGCCGCGATTTTGCGCTTGATCGAACCCTTGGAGGCGGATGGTACGCTGGTCAAGCGCGGGCGCGAGCGGCTGGAGATGGAAGTGAGCCATTTTTCCCTCGTCGAGCATGATGGCGTGGTGGTGGGTTGCGCTGCGCTGTATCCCTACACCGATGCCAAGTCCGCCGAACTGGCGTGTGTCGCCGTGATGCCGGATTTCCGGCGCAGCGGCTATGGCGATCAGCTGCGGGAATATATTGAAGCGCGGGCGAAAAAGATGAAACTAAAGCAGTTGTTCGTGCTCACCACGCGCACCGCGCACTGGTTTATCGAGCGCGGCTTTGTCGAATCCAGCGTGGATGCGCTACCGTCTGCCCGGCGTGAGGTTTATAACTTGCAGCGCCGCTCCAAAGTTCTGGTCAAGACCCTGTAAATCCATAGGGCATTTGTCCGGCTTGGCTTAAACTTGCATGGTTGTTTTTATTCAATCTTGATTTATCCGTTACGGAAACAGCAAAGGAAACGATATGGCACGCATGATTCATTGCATCAAGCTCGACAAGGAAGCGGAAGGCCTGGACTTCCCGCCGATGCCGGGCGAGTTGGGCAAGAAGTTGTATGAGGGCGTCTCCAAAGAAGCTTGGCAGGCATGGATCAAGCTGCAAACCATGATCATCAACGAGAACCGCTTAAGCCTGGCTGACCCGCAACACCGTAAGTATTTAACCGAGCAAGTGCAAAAGCATTTCTTTGGTGAAGGGGCAGATCAGGTCAGTGGTTACGTTCCGCCGTCAGCGTAAGCTGTGCATGCGGTGTGCGGGCGTGTTGATCAGTGGCCGCGGCAACGCGACACGCCATGCCAGACGCCGTTCTGCCATGGCCGACTTTTTTGTGGCATGAACGTTGTCCCCGCTTGGGTTGCGTGATTTGGGCAGCCTTTGGGCAGCCTAACCTAACTAAGCTTGGCCGCCCAAAATTTTTATTTCGCGAGCTCTTTTTCCAGCGCTTCCAGGCCCATATGGCGAATGTCGCGGCCTCTGACCATATACACCACATATTCGGCGATATTCTTGGCGTGGTCGCCAATGCGCTCGATGGCGCGCGCAACGAATAACAGGTCAAGCGAGCTGGAAATCGTGCGTGGATCTTCCATCATGAAGGTAATCAGTTGGCGCATGGTGGCTTTAAAGCTCGCATCGACTTCCTTGTCCTGGCGCGCGACTTCATAAGATACGGTCTCATCCACCCGGGCAAATGCGTCCAATGACTTGCGCAGCATGGTCACCGCGATGTTGGCGGTTGAGCGCAAATCGATGTAGGGCACGGAGCGCAGCTGGTCGGAGTGTAATTCACGTGCCATTTTGGCAATTTTTTTCGCTTCGTCGCCAATGCGTTCAAGATCGGTAATGATCTTGACCACGGTCATCACCATGCGTAAATCAACGGCTGTCGGTTGCAGACGGGCAATGATGTGGTTACAGGCTTCATCCAGTTCGACTTCATGCCGATTGACCAGGTGGTCATCCGCGATGGTGCGTTCAATGGTGACCAGATCGCCATTATCCAAGCCATCCATCGCACGCAAAACCTGCTGCTCAACCAGGCCCCCCATGGCCAATACGCGGCTGCGCAAGTCTTCCAGATCGGTATCAAATTTTTTGAGGATATGTTGTTGGGTCATGGTGTCACCTTTGGGAGTCTGGCTACTATACGTATGGACTATGACGAAATTGTTGCAATTCTTCCTGGGCCATCTGGCGTGGCCTGGTTGTGTTGATCCTGCTGCTGGCCTTGGGAACAAGTGCTGCCTTGGCCTGATTCTAGCGCGACTTCCCGGCTAAGCCTGTTTTTGGCTTGTTATCTGGTTTATGCCGGCGGCTGTGGCCACGAGTAAAACGTCCGCGCTGCGCATGGCGAAAAGCCCGTTGCTGACCACGCCCGTGATGTTGTTGATCTGGCACTCCAGCAGCGCGGGCTGATTGATGTGCAGGCCGTGTACATCGAGAATCTGGTTGCCGTTATCGGTCACAAAGCCCGCGCGCAAGACGGGAGTGCCACCGAGCTCGGTGAGTTGGCGCGCGGCATAAGCCCGCGCCATGGGAATGACTTCGACGGGCAGGGGAAAGCGCCCCAGGGTGGCGACGCGTTTTGAACTATCGCAAATGCACACAAAGGTGCCTGCCACGGCCGCGACGATTTTTTCACGCGTGAGCGCGCCGCCCCCACCTTTGATCATGGCCTGGTCAGGATCGATTTCGTCTGCGCCATCGACATAAATGCTCATTTCTGTGACATCGTTCAGATCCAGCACGGGAATGCCGTGACGGTTCAAACGCTGGTGCGTGGCTTCCGAACTCGCGACCGCACCGCCCAGCAGATGGCGAATCGACGCGAGCGCATCAATAAAATAATTCGCTGTGGAGCCGGTGCCGACCCCAAGGATCGCGCCTTGGGGCAAATGCTTGGCCACATAATCCCGCGCGGCAATGGCCACGGCTTGTTTCATTTCATCTTGTGTCATGGGGTGTTTGCTTTTCTGGTTAGCGTTTGCGCAGTGGCGGCAAATCGGTGCAGCTGCCATGGGCGACTTCTGCGGCCATGCCGATGCTCTCGCCCAGCGTCGGATGGGGGTGGATGGTTTTGCCAATATCGACGGCATCCGCGCCCATTTCAATCGCCAGCGCAACTTCTCCGATCATGTCGCCCGCATTGGGGCCGACGATGCTGCCGCCAATCACGCGGTGGGTCTCCGCATCGAACACGAGTTTGGTAAAGCCGTATTCCGCGCCGTTGGCAATCGCCCGGCCGGAAGCCGCCCAAGGAAACTTGGCCGCCGTGACCTGGCGTCCGGCGGCTTTGGCTTCATCCTCGCCTACGCCCACCCAGGCCACTTCCGGATGGGTGTAGGCGACCGATGGAATCACGCTGGCGTCAAAATGGCTCTTCAGGCCAGCGGCAGCTTCTGCGGCGACATGCGCCTCATGTACGGCTTTGTGCGCCAGCATGGGCTGGCCAACGATGTCGCCGATGGCAAAAATATGCGGCACGTTGGTGCGCATTTGGCCATCCACCGGAATAAAGCCACGCTCGGTGACCGTTACACCCGCCTTCTCGGCCGCAATCTTGTTGCCATTCGGCGCGCGGCCTGCGGCTTGCAAAATAAAGTCGTAATGCTGCGGCGCTTCAGGCGCTTGTTCGCCGGAAAACGTGACGAGCAAGCCATCGGCCTGCGGCTCGACAGCAACGGTTTTTGTCTTCAACATGATGCGCCCGAAGCGGCGGGTGTTTTGCTTGGCCCAAACACTGACCAGATCGCGGTCCGGGCCTTGCATCAGGGCGTCCTGCATCTCGACCACATCGACCGTTGCGCCTAAGGTGGCATACACCGTGGCCATTTCCAGGCCAATGATGCCACCGCCGATGACCAGCATTTTTTTCGGCGTGAAGGGCAATTCGAGTGCGCCGGTTGAATCGACGATGCGCTTGTCGTTCGGCAGGAAGGGCAGGTGGATGGCGGCGCTGCCTGCGGCGATGATGCATTGCTTGAACTGGATGACGCGGGTCTCGCCCGTGGCCTCGCTACCGCTGCCGACGGCCGTGGAAACTTCCAGGTGATAGGCGTCCACAAAGCGCCCGACACCACGCACCACTTCAACCTTGCGGGCCTTGGCCATGCCAGCCAAACCGGTGGTGAGCTTGCTGACCACGCCTGCCTTGTGCGCACGCAGGCGGTCGATATCCACTTTTGGGGGTGCAAATTCAATGCCCAGCGCGCTGGCGTGCGCGGCTTCATCCATCACTTGTGCCACATGCAGCAAGGCTTTGGAGGGGATGCAGCCGACATTCAGGCACACGCCGCCTAGCGTTGGGTAGCGTTCAACCAGCACGGTTTCCAAGCCCAGATCGGCTGCGCGAAAGGCGGCCGAATAACCGCCGGGGCCAGCGCCCAGGACGAGCAGGTCGCAGACCCGGTCGGCCTTGCCGGTGAAGGCGCTGGTGGCCGCATTGGGGGTAGGCATGGATGCCGCCGGGGCAGTGGCAGGCGGTGCGGCAACCGCTGACGCCTCTGGTGTTGATGGCGACGCTTCGTCACCCACTGCCACCACCGCCACCAAGCTTCCCGTCGACACCTTGTCGCCCAGTTTGACTTTCATTTCCTGAATCACCCCGGCCACAGGCGAGGGCACATCCAGCGTGGCTTTGTCCGATTCCAATGTCATCAGGGCATCTTCCACCTGGACGGCGTCACCCGCCTTGACCAGCAGCTCGATGATGGGAATGTCTTTAAAGTCGCCAATATCGGGCACGCGTACTTCAACCAGTTGGGGCATTGATTTTCTCCGTATTTTTACAGCAGCACTTTGCGCATATCGGCGAGCAAAGCGGAAAGATAGCTGGTAAACCGCGCCGCGGCAGCGCCATCAATCACGCGGTGGTCGTAAGACAGCGAGAGCGGCAGCATCTGGCGCGGTACAAAGGCTTTGCCGTCCCACACCGGTTTGGTCTGGGTTTTGGACACGCCAAGGATGGCCACTTCGGGCGCATTGATGATCGGCGTGAAGGCCGTGCCGCCAATGCCGCCCAGGCTGGAAATGGAAAAGCAGCCGCCTTGCATATCGGCCGGGCCCAGTTTGCCATCGCGCGCTTTTTTCGCCAGTTCGCCCATTTCACGCGCAATCTCAGCAATGCCTTTTTTATCCGCATCGCGCAGCACAGGCACCATCAGGCCGTTGGGCGTGTCGGCCGCGAAGCCGATGTGAAAATACTGCTTTAACACTAAGTTGTCGCCATCGAGCGAGGCATTGAAGTCGGGGAATTTTTTCAGCGCCTGCACCACCGCCTTGATCAAAAACGCCAGCATGGTGAGCTTGACGCCGCTTTTTTCCAGCTCTTTGTTGCTCGCCACGCGAAAGGTTTCCAGGTCGGTGATGTCAGCTTCATCGAACTGGGTGACATGCGGGATCATCGCCCAGTTGCGCGCCAGGTTAGCGCCGGAGATTTTTTTGATGCGCGAGAGCGGGCGCAACTCGATGGCGCCGAACTTGGCAAAATCAACCGTTGGCCAGGGCAACAGGTTGAGGCCATTGAGGCCGCCAGCGCTAGATGCTGAGGCAGCAGAGCCCGTCATCACGCCTTTGACAAAGGCTTCCACGTCGGCTTGTGTGATGCGTCCTTTGGGGCCGCTGCCGGGCACCTTGGCGACATCCACGCCCAAGGTGCGCGCAAAGGCGCGAACCGACGGGCTGGCGTGGGCGTGGCCGCCGGGGGGGGCAGTAGTGGCAGGTACGACAGGTGCGACAGGTGTCGGCGGTGGTGAGGACACCGGCGCAGCCGTTGGTGCCGCTGATGCCACCGCCGGTTTTTGTTCCGTTGCAGGCGCAGGTGCTGGCGTGGGTGCCACAGTTGCCGCCGTCCCGCCAGCGCCGACTTTTACGCGCGCAATGAGCTTGCCTTCGCCAACCTTGTCGCCCAGCTTGACCAGCAACTCGGTAATGACACCGGCGACAGGAGAGGGCACGTCCATCGTGGCCTTGTCCGACTCCACGGTGATGAGCGAATCCTCGACCTTGACTTCATCGCCAATCTTTACCAGCACATCAATAACCGGCACATCGGTGAAGTCACCAATGGCGGGCACAAACACATCAACAATGTCAGACATGACTTAAACCTTTACCGGGTTGGGTTTATTAACATCCAGCTTGTATTTGGCAATCGCGGCCGCGACCTGGCTGCGCTCGATCTGGCCATCGTCCGCCAGGGCGGTGAGCGCGGCGAGCGTGATCCAGTAACGATTGACTTCAAAGAAGTGGCGCAACTGCTCGCGCGTATCCGAACGGCCAAAGCCGTCCGTGCCGAGCACCGTGTAGCGACGCGGCACGAAAGAGCGAATCTGCTCGGCAAACAAACGCACATAATCGGTTGCCGCAATCACCGGGCCGCGTGTGTCGGCGAGGCAGGCGGTGACATGCGCAACACGCTGCTTGTCCATCGGGTGCAAGAGGTTCCAGCGGGCGCAGTCCTGCCCGTCGCGCGCTAATTCGTTGAAGCTGGGGCAAGACCATAAATCACATTCCACGCCCCAGTCGTTGCGCAGCAATTCAGCGGCCTTCATGGCTTCGCGGAAGATCGTGCCCGAACCCAGGAGCTGCACGCGCGGGCCGTTGGACGCCGCGCCTTTGCCAAAGGCATACATGCCTTTCAAGATGCCCTCGGCGCTGCCGTCCGGCATGGCGGGGTGCTCGTAATTCTCGTTCATCACCGTGAGGTAATAAAACACGTCTTCCTGCTCGGCCACCATGCGGCGCAAGCCGTCCTGCACGATGACCGCCACTTCATAGGCAAAGGTCGGATCGTATGACATGCAGTTAGGCACGGCGCCCGCCAGGATGTGCGAGTGGCCGTCTTCATGCTGCAAGCCTTCGCCATTCAATGTCGTGCGTCCGGCCGTGCCGCCGATGAGAAAGCCGCGCGCGCGCTGGTCAGCCGCTGCCCACACCAGGTCCATGGTGCGTTGCATGCCGAACATGGAATAAAACACATACACCGGAATCATCTGCACGCCATGAACCGAGTAAGACGTGGCCGCCGCGATCCAGTCGGCCATGGCGCCGGCCTCGTTGATGCCATCCTGCAGAATCTGGCCGTCTTTGCTTTCCTTGTAGAACATCAGCTGGTCGGCATCCTGCGGCACATATTTCTGCCCGTCCTGGTTCCATATGCCGATCTGGCGGAACAGGCCTTCCATGCCAAAGGTGCGCGACTCATCGACCACGATGGGCACCACGCGTTTGCCAATGGCTTTATCCTTGAGCATCACGTTCAGCGCGCGCACAAAGGCCATGGTGGAGGAAAATTCACGCCCCTCGCCACCGGCTTTGAGCAGCGCATCAAAAGCGTTGAGCGCAGGCACGGGCAGCGGATCGACGCGGCGGCGGCGTTTCATGAAAAAGCCGCCCAGGTCTTCGCGCCGCGCGCGCATGTAGGCGAGCTCCGGCGAGTCTTCGGCAAATTTCAGGTAAGGCAGCTTTTCAATGTCGTCGTCCTTGACCGGCAGCTTGAAGCGGTCACGGAAGGCCTTCAAGGAGTCGTTGTCCATCTTCTTTTGCTGGTGGGTGATGTTCTGCGCTTCACCCGATGGGCCCATGCCATAGCCTTTGATGGTTTTAGCCAAAATGACAGTGGGTTGGCCGGTATGCGCCATGGCGGCGGCATAAGCGGCGTAGATTTTTTGCGGGTCATGGCCACCACGGTTCAGGCGCCAGATGTCTTCATCCGACCAGTGCTCGACCATCTTGGCAAGTTCGGGATATTTGCCGAAAAAGTG
>DILC01000003.1 GCA_002424865.1 Rhodocyclaceae bacterium UBA5602
CCGACTTTTTTAAATTGCGGCCCGCTGGCCAAAACATCCATGGGAGGATAACGCTTATGGCCTTGCATCAAGCACTGATAGAACAAACCGACGATGCGTTTATTTTTTCGGATCCGAACGGCAAGATCCAGTTATGGAACCACGGCGCTGAGCTCCTCTTCGGCCTTACTGCCCACGAAACCATCGGGCAACTGCTCGATATCATCATCCCGGAACACCTGCGCCGTGCGCATTGGATGGGTTTTCAAAAGGCAGTCGCTTCAGGCCGGATGGCGCTCGGAGACAAAGTGATGACCACCCGGTTCTTGCATCGGGATGGCGGCAAGCGCTATGCTGACATGCGCTTTAACCTGATCAAGGACAGTGATGGCCATTTGCTAGGCGTGTTGGCGACAGCCCGCGACAGCACCGATCGCCATCTTGCCGAGCGCGCCTTGCGCGAGCAAATCGCCGCATTGACGTCTGCCCAGGAAGCACAAAACAGGCCCTGAAGCATCAGGAAACCATGCCCTCAACAACACCCCCGCACCATGCTTTTCCCGGATTTTCCAGCCTCTCCGCCGGACCTGAAGCGCCACTGGAAATGCTTGCCGCCTGCCATGAAAAAATCCGCCAGCAATGCGCCACCTTGCAGCGCCTGGTACCCCACATCGAGACCCGCGGGGTCGACGCTGACGCCCGCCTGGCTGCGGCCCATGTACTGCGCTATTTTGAGACAGCGGGAAAATTGCACCATCAAGACGAAGAAGATGACCTGTTCCCTGCGCTCATCGAATCCATGGCCGCTTCAGACGCCAGGTGTCTCGCGGCCCTCACGCAAACACTGCTGGCCGGCCATCGCACCCAGGATGCCCTCTGGCTGCCGCTGCGTGACACCTTGACGCGTATTGCCCGTGGCGAGCAAGCCACCCTGTCAGCGGCCGATGTCTTGCCCTGGCTGACACAGCATGCGCAACATCTTCAGCACGAAGACGAGGTATTGCTCCCCATGGCCAAGCGCCTGTTGAGTGATGCCGCGCTGGAACAAATTGGCCGCGCCATGTGCGCCCGGCGCGGAGTCAGTTTTTTAACGCGGTAAAACATGCAAAAAAGACCGCATTGGGCAACCCATTGCGTGGCCATGGCCCCAAACGAGGATCTTCTTGCTCAGGCGGGCTCCCACAAAAACCGCCTCCTATGCAATCTCCGCGGTATCGTCAGCGGGGCGGGCTGCCCATAAATAGCGGAGGAAAGTGCCGCGGGCATTTTGGAATGCGATCACTAAACCACGCCACCCGTCAATAAAACCGCCACGCAGAAAATAGCCACGGAAAAAAGACCACCCGCCATGCAGAACTGCGCTCAGCGCCCCACCCTTCCCCCGCGCCCTGAGCTTGACCGCGCCTAGCCTGGCATAGCGCAACACCTTCTCTTCAAACTCTGCAGTTGAGATCACGCTCTCATGCCATAAAAAACCTGGCAATGTCTGGCAAGCCCCTTGGCAAATCACCCGCTCATGCACCAAGTCGTCACTAAAGCAAGCTGCCCCCCGCAAAAACAGGCGCAAAACGCGGTCGTTACGCCAATCCCCAAAACGGATGACTTTCCCGCAATACAAAGAGCGGCGCTTGATCCAGTAACACACCGTATCGCCACCTGCCCCGCCCCCCACTGCTTGCAAGATGGCGCTTTTGAGCTGGGGCTGCACTATTTCATCAGCATCAATGGATAGGACCCACTTACCCCGCGCAAGCCCAAGGGCGCGGTTTTTTTGCAAGCCAAAACCAGGCCAATCGCTTGACGAAAAAACCCGTGCGCCCATTGATTTTGCAATCTCAATGGTGCCATCCGTGCTGCCGGAATCCAGAATGACAATCTCATCCGCAAAATCGACGGATGCCAGGCATTGAGTTATGCAATGCGCCTCGTTTTTGGTGATGATGACAACGGAAAGATTGACGCCTAAATTCACGACTGGAAGATGCTTCGGAGGATTGTCATTGGGATCATCCTGATACCGATGATAAATAAGGTTGTGCCGTCAAGAATGATCAGGCGTACTCATTTGCTGCGGATAATGCGCAAAAAGCACACCCGCCATCCATACAAACAGCAAGCCTTCAGCGTGGTCAATCAGCAGGGAATTGAACAAGCTGCCCACCACCATGGTCAGCACCAGGGCGCGCGCGGCCAATTGCATGGGCTTGGGCAGCCTGCTTGCGGCAAACCACATGGTGGCAAACAACGCCAAAAGGGCAAACAGCCCAATCACGCCCAGCTGTACGGTGGTCAATAAAAATTGATTGTGCGGATTGTTCCAGGCAACCAGGCCTGTACCGGCAACCTTGTTTGCGTACGCTTGCGTGAATCCGCCGGTGCCCACACCGAAAATCGGGTGATCCTGAATCAGCGCCCAGCAGGTCCAGTAAAAATCCATGCGGATGCCGATTGACGTATTCCCGCCGGCGCCAGCCTTCCATTGGCGCACTTCAGAAAACATGAGCGCAATGCGGTTGGCAAGCGGGGAGTCAATCACAACACCAGCGGCAAAAACCCCCATTGTGATGAAAAGCGCCACGGCCAGACCACGCCAGCGGAAGCGCTGGAAAAAAAAATATGCCGCCAAAGTGCCCAGCACCAGATAGCCAGTCCTGCCTTGCACCATGAACAGCACATTGAAAGCCGCGAGCATCGCCGCGATGGCCAAGACAATCCGCCAGCGGCGATCGGTGGCATGGACAGCGGCAACAACGGCAAGGAAGCTCGCCAAGGCCATAAAAATGCCGTGGGTGATATGCAGTTTGAATACGACCGGATTATCGGCTGTGTGGTTATTGAGCCATGCCGGGGGAAGCAAGCCTAGCCACAAGCCATACGACAAAACGAGCGTCACCGCCATCGCCAAGCCAAAGGCGGTCAGCGCACGCTGTTTATCTTGCCCATTGGCGAACAGCGTGGTGAGCACAGGCAAATACAAGAGGTCTGAGTACTTGCGTAGAAAATGTGACGTATCTTGCCAGCCGCCTGATCCATAAGTGCAGCCAGCAAGTAGCAGAAAAATGAATAGCAGCGCCATGCAGGCCACTGGATTTGTACGGATGGATGCCCATTTCTCACGGTAGTGCCCACTCACCAGCCAAGCCAGCAGCATGGTCACCAGCAGGACATTATCGAGCGCCACCGATACCGGAATAGATACGCCAAGCAGGATCGCTGACCAACGCGCCGTGGATTCTGCACGCTTGGGAAACGAGTTACTTTGCCTGGCGCTTATTGGCGCTGGGTTGGTTTGCATTTAGCTGCCCTGGCGGATGGCCATTTGAATCTCATGCCGGAGCGTCACTCCACCGTCACGGATTTGGCCAGATTGCGCGGCTTATCGACATCCGTGCCTTTGACCAAAGCCACATGGTAGGACAGCAATTGCAGCGGCACGACGTGCAACACGGGGCTGAGCAGCCCATAATGCTCAGGCAAGTGCAGCACATGCACGCCCGGCTCTTCGGCAACGCTGGAATCCGCGTCGGCAAATACATACAATTCCCCACCGCGTGCGGCGACTTCCTTCAGGTTGGATTTCAATTTTTCAAGGAGCGCATCATTCGGTGCGATGCTGATCACCGGCATGTCCTTATCCACCAGCGCGAGCGGCCCGTGTTTGAGCTCGCCTGCGGGATAGCCTTCGGCGTGGATATAAGAAATTTCCTTGAGCTTTAATGCCCCCTCCAGCGCAATCGGATAATGCTGGCCACGGCCAAGAAACAGTGCGTGATGCTTGTTGGCAAACTGGCCTGCCCACTGCCGGATGTCAGCTTCAAGACTGAGCACTTTTTGCACGGCCACCGGCAGATGGCGCAAGTCGGCCAGATGGCGCGCCTCTTGCGCTGCATCAAGACGGCCAGATTGTTTGGCCAGCGTAGCGGCGAGCAGAAACAGCGCGGCCAACTGCGTCGTAAAGGCTTTGGTCGACGCCACGCCGATCTCCGGGCCGGCACGCGTTAAAAAGCGCAGCGCGCATTCGCGCACAATCGCCGATTCCGGCACATTGCAAATGGCGAGTGTGCGCAACATTCCCTGCGCCTTGGCATGGCGCACAGAGGCCAGGGTATCCGCCGTCTCGCCCGATTGCGAAATCGCCACCACCAGTTGATCCGCATCAGGAACTGACACGCGATAGCGATATTCGCTGGCAATCTCGGCTGTACAAGGCACACCCGCCAACTGCTCAATCCAGTACTTCGCCACCAGTCCGGAGTGATAGCTCGTGCCGCAGGCCAGAATCAAGACCGATTTCACCCCGGCAAGTAGTTCAGGCGCGACCACGCCAAACAAATTCGGCGTAAAGGTTTGCGCGCCACTGACCATTTCCAGCGTGGCAGCCAAAGCTTGCGGTTGCTCGAAGATTTCCTTTTGCATGTAATGCTGATATTCGCCCAGCGCCACGGCGTCCGCCGACAAGCCGCTTTGCACCACGGCACGCTCTACCGCCGTACCGCCAGCGCCGACTATTTTGAGCGCATCCTGCTTGAGCTCCGCACAGTCGCCCTCTTCCAGATAAATGATCTGCCGCGTCACTTGCACCAAAGCGGCCGCATCGGACGCGGCGTAATAGCCATCGTCGCCCACGCCCAGCAATAAGGGCGCGCCATGACGCGCGACAATAATGCGCGGCTCACCCTCCTGCACCACACCAATGGCATAAGCGCCGGTGAGCCTGCCCGTTGCCAGCTGGACGGCAGCGAATAAATCTGGCGTGGTTTTTTGAATATGCTGGATCAAGTGAGCAATCACTTCGGTATCCGTGTCCGAGGTAAAAACATACCCTTCCGCCATCAAGACTGTGCGCAACTCGGCATAGTTTTCAATAATGCCGTTATGCACCACCGCCAAATTACCCGAGACGTGTGGATGTGCATTGCGTTCGCTCGGCACGCCGTGCGTCGCCCAGCGGGTGTGCGCAATGCCGATAGGCGCGGTCTGGCTTGCCGCTTGCACCACTAATTCCGCGACACGTCCGACGCTGCGCAAACGCGTGAGATGGGGGTTGAGCAGCGCCAAGCCAGCCGAATCGTAGCCGCGGTACTCCAGGCGCAACAAGCCTTCAATCAAGACAGGGACAACGTTACGGTCAGCAACTGCAGCGACGATGCCACACATGGTTAATCCTTTTCCAGTTGTTTAACGGGACGCTTCCAGCCCGCGAGTGAAAACTGCCTGGTGCGCGAAATAGTCAGTTGATCAGGCGGCGCATCCTTGGTCAGCGTCGTGCCCGCACCCAGCGTCGCGCCACGGCCTACGGTGACAGGCGCGACCAGTTGCGTATCCGAACCAATGAACACATCATCCTCGATCACGGTACGGAACTTGTTCGCGCCATCGTAATTGCAGGTAATTGTGCCAGCCCCCACATTCACGCGCTGGCCAATGGTGGCGTCGCCAATGTAAGCCAAGTGGTTGGCTTTGGAATGGTCGCTGATGGTGCTGTTTTTCACTTCGACAAAATTGCCAATATGCACGCCGCGGCCCAGCGCGGCCCCCGGGCGCAAGCGCGCGTAAGGCCCGATGCGGCAATCCGGCCCGACATTGGCGTCTTCAATATGGCAAAACGGCGCAATCACTGCGCCTGCGGCGATATGGCAGTTTTTAAGCACGCAGTTCGCGCCAATGTGCACGTTGTCCGCCAGCGTAACGCGCCCTTCAAAAACATTATTCACGTCAATGAACACATCGCGGCCGCAGGTGAGCTCACCGCGTACATCAATCCGCCCGGGGTCGGCCAAGCCAACACCCGCATCCAGCAGGCGGTTCGCCACATTCATTTGGTATACACGCTCCAAGGCCGATAGTTGCGCTTTGCTATTCACACCATCCACCTCCCACAAGTGCCCGGGATGCGCAGTGACAATCGGCAAACCTTCTTGCACGGCCAACGCCACAATATCGGTCAGATAATATTCGCCTTGCGCGTTGCGGTTACCCAAGGTGGGTAGCCAGCGCGCGAGCGCCTGGGTGGGCGCCGCCAGAATACCGGTGTTGATTTCGCGTATTTGGCGCTCTATGTCAGTGGCATCCTTTTCTTCGGCAATGCGCACAACCTTGCCCGCCTCGCGCACGATGCGGCCATAACCTTTGGGGTTGTCCAGATGCGCGGTGAGCAAGGTTAGCCCGCCATGTTCGGCAGCCCTCAACAAGCGGTGCAATGTCGGCGCCTGGATCAGCGGCACATCGCCATACAGCACCAGCGTGCATGGGGCATCAACCGAATTGCCGCCTGACAAGTACGGCATCGCCTGTAACACCGCGTGCCCCGTGCCCAGTTGCGGCGATTGCCGCGCCCAACCCAGATCGGGCGCGTGTAAAGCCGCCCGAACTTGATCGCCCCCATGCCCATGCACCACGCAAATGCGTTCAGCATCCAGCTTCCTGGCCGTATCCAGGACATGCCCCAATAAAGGCTTTCCCGCCAGCGGGTGTAGCACTTTCGGTAGCGCAGAGTTCATGCGCTTACCCTGGCCCGCCGCAAGAATAACAACATTGATTTTCATGCAACAAGCTCCTGACCGGGCGAAAATTTAGCGTGAAAAAACGCCATTTAATGCCGGGTCACGCCGCTCGCGCAG
>DILC01000025.1:0-1494 GCA_002424865.1 Rhodocyclaceae bacterium UBA5602
CGCAACAAACCCTTGCCCGGCAAATTCGCCGTGTTTGGCGAAATCGGCCTGGCTGGCGAAATCCGCCCCGCCCCGCGCGGGCAGGAGCGCTTGAAAGAAGCCGCCAAGTTAGGCTTCACCCACGCTATCGTGCCCAAGGCCAACGCGCCCAAGCAGCCGATCAAGGGGATTGAAGTGATTGCGGTGGACCGGGTGGAGGAAGCGATTGAGAAAATGCGCGGGTGAGCAGGGCCGTTGCAGTCATGTCTCCTTATGCCTGAGTTTGGTAACATCCAAAACAATATTTATCCCGCCAAATGAGGAAACCCATGGCATCTATCGATATTGTTGATCTGCCCGTCGAGGAAAAGCTCAAGCTAATGGAATCGTTATGGGATTCCCTCTGCGCAACACATGCCGAGGGAGTGGCAACGCCGCGCTGGCATGGCGACGTTCTTGCCGAGCGTGCGCGCCGTCTCGCCAGTGGTGAGGAGAGCGTGTCCGCATGGAGTGACGCCAAGGAGCGTATCCGCAGCCAGATCAAGGCGAATTAATGCGCGTTGCGATTACCCATTCGGCTGAAATCGACCTGTTGGAAGGGTTTTCATTCTACGAAGAGCAAGCAGCGGGCATAGGCGATTACTTTATCGACAGCCTTGTTGCGGATATTGATTCGCTGGCGCTGTTTGGCGGCATACACCCAAAACCTGAAGGCTCTTATTACCGCATGTTGGCCAAGCGCTTTCCATTCGCCATTTACTACGCAATGGCGGGCGAGCTGATCACCGTTGTCGCCGTGCTGGATTGCCGTCAAAACCCGGCGTCGATCACTGATCGCTTGTTGAAGACTTAAATATAACCACCCATCGCCGTATCGCCAGCGCCGACTTTTCCCATGCCCCTATCCTGGAACGAAATCCGCTCGCACGCTTTAACCTTCTCAAAGCACTGGGCGGACGCCGCCAATGAGGACGCGCAAGCCAAGCCTTTCCTGATCGCCTTCTTCGAAGTCTTCGGCATTACCGACAAGCGCTTTGCCAGCTTTGAGCACGCCGCGCAAAAATACGACGGCAGCCGCGGGTATGTCGATGCCTTCTGGCCCGGCATTTTGCTGGTCGAGATGAAGTCGCGCGGCAAGAATCTTGAACGCGCCTACAGTCAGGCGATGGATTACTTCCCCGGCATCAAGGAGCGCGATTTGCCGCGCTATGTGCTGGTGTGCGACTTTGCGCGCTTTCGCCTGTACGACCTGAAAGAAGGCAGCGTTAGCGAATTCGCGCTCATCGATTTTTACAAGAACGTGCGCCTGTTCGGCTTCATCGCCGGTTACCAGACGCAGGTCATCCAGCCGCAAGACCCGATCAACATCCGCGCCGCCGAGCACATGGGGCGGCTGCACGACAAAATGAAAGCCGTTGGCTACACCGGCCGGCCGCTGGAAATCTACCTCGTGCGCCTGCTGTTCTGCCTGTTCAGTGAGGACACCGGCATTTTCGACAAGCGCCAGTTTCAGGA
>DILC01000025.1:1581-3843 GCA_002424865.1 Rhodocyclaceae bacterium UBA5602
GATGAACAGCTCGCCGCCTTTCCCTACATCAACGGCCGCCTGTTCGAGGAAGCGCTGCCGCCCGCCGGGTTCGACGCCGCCATGCGCGAAGCGCTGCTGGACCTGTGCGGGCTGGACTGGAGCCTGATCTCGCCGGCGATTTTCGGCAGCCTGTTCCAGAGCATCATGGATGATGTCGCGCGGCGCAATCTCGGCGCGCATTACACCTCTGAAGAAAACATCCAGAAACTCATCAAGCCGCTGTTCCTCGATGAACTGCGCGCCGAGTTTGAAAAAATCAAAAAGAACCGCAACAAGCTCTTCGAGTTCCACAAGAAGCTGCGCAGCCTGAAATTTTTCGACCCGGCCTGCGGCTGCGGCAATTTCCTCGCCATCACTTACCGCGAACTGCGCCTCTTGGAGCTCGACGTGCTGCGCGCCGCGCGCGCCGACGGCCAGCAGCTGCTCGACATCCATCAACTGGTCGCCGTCGACGTCGACCAGTTTTACGGCATCGAGATCGAGGAATTCCCCGCGCAGATCGCACAAGTCGCGCTGTGGCTGGTTGACCACCAGATGAACATCAAGGTCAGCGAAGAATTCGGCAGCTACTTCGTGCGCATCCCGTTGAAGCACGCCGCCACCATCGTGCATGGCAACGCGCTGCAACTCGACTGGAACGCCGTCCTGCCAGCGCCGACTTGTTCGTATGTGCTGGGCAATCCGCCGTTTGTCGGCGCCAAATACATGAACGACGCCCAGCGCGCCGACACCCGCGCCGTGTTCACCGGCATCGACAATGCGGGCTTGCTGGATTTTGTCGCCGCCTGGTATGTCAAGGCCGCACGCTACATGGACAGCGCACGCAGGGGTGCCTCCCCTCACCCTGACCATCTCCCCGCAAGCGGGGCGAAGGAACCGGACTCCCCTCGCCCCACACCGTGGGGAGAGGGGTTGGGGGTGAGGGGCGACGCAGCGCTAAGCAAACCCCATCGCCGCGACCCCGTGACCGAAGAAAAACTCAAAACCTACGCCCGCGAATTGCGCGCCTCACCTACCGATGCCGAACATCGCCTGTGGCAGATTCTGCGTGACCGGCGATTTTTCGACTTCAAGTTTCGCCGTCAGCATCCTGTCGCTGGCTACATCCTCGATTTTTATTGTGCCGAATCCAAGCTCGCCGTTGAGCTCGATGGTGGCCAGCATGACCAGCAGGCGGCCTACGATGCGCAGCGTGAGCGCGTCTTGGCGCAACAAGGCATTACCGTGTTGCGGTTTTGGAACAACGAGTTTTTGCGGCATCCTGAAGGTGTTTTGGAAGCGCTGGCGATGGCCTTGGGGGTGTTTGATTTGCCACCGCTCCCCTCACCCCCGGCCCCTCTCCCCGCGCAGCGGGGCGAGGGGAGTGTGCCGCGCGCGGCTTTCGTCTCCACCAACAGCATCACGCAAGGCGAGCAGGTCGGCGCCTTGTGGGGCTGGTTGCTGGCGCAGGGCGTGAAAATCCATTTTGCCCACCGCACCTTTTCATGGAGCAACGAAGCGCGCGGCAAGGCGGCGGTGCATTGCGTCATCATCGGCTTTGGCTTGCAGGACGTCGCCGAGAAAACGATTTTTGAATATGCAGACATCAAGGGCGAAGCGCACGCCATCAAGGCGGCGAACATCAACCCGTATCTGGTGGATGCGCCGGATGTGGTTCTGCCGCGCCGGTCCAGGCCGATTGGCGATGTGCCGGAAATCGGCATCGGCAACAAGCCCATCGACGGCGGAAATTATTTGTTCACGCCGGAAGAAAAGGCCGCGTTCCTTGCCAAGGAACCCGCAGCGGCAGCCTATTTCCGGCGCTGGATCGGCGCCGACGAATTCATCAATGGCTATGAACGCTGGTGCCTCTGGCTGGGCGATTGCCCGCCAGAAAAATTACGCGCCATGCCGGAAGCGCTGAAGCGCGTGCAGGCGGTGAAGGCCTTGCGGCTGGCGAGCAAGAGCGCGCCGACGCGGAAACTCGCGGAGACGCCGACACGGTTTCATGTTGAATTTATGCCCGACGCGCCTTTCATGGTCATTCCTGAAGTTTCTAGCGAGCGGAGAACTTACATTCCGATGGGCTATGCCGAGCCGCCAACATTGGCGAGCAATAAGCTTCGGTTGTTGCCCACAGCGACCCTGTTTCATTTTGGTGTGCTCATTTCCACGATGCACATGGCGTGGGTACGCTACACAACTGGCCGTCTTAAGAGCGATTTTCAATACTCAATCAGCATCGTCTACAACAACTTCCCC
>DILC01000060.1 GCA_002424865.1 Rhodocyclaceae bacterium UBA5602
ATTGCGCTACAATTCATCTTATCGAAGCAAGCGATGTATAATGTAGAGCTTCGGTAAAATGCGGGAATAGCTCAGTTGGTAGAGCGCAACTTTGCCAAGGTTGAGGTCGAGAGTTCGAGACTCTTCTCCCGCTCCAGGTTTCAAGGAAAGGGAAAACGTTTAAGCGTTTTCCCTTTTTAGTTTGAAGTAGTCTTGTTTTTTGCAAGATGGGTTTTGAAGCTTTTTTAACAAAACCAGTTTTACTGGTTTGGCATAAAAGTTTTGGCGCGATGGCAGAGTGGTTATGCAGCGGCCTGCAAAGCCGTGTACCTCGGTTCGATTCCGGGTCGCGCCTCCAAGTACTTCCGTAATTCTGCTCAAGCCTGTCAAGTAGCGGCGCAAGGTGAGATTTCAGTAAGGCCCAGGCCGCGTGGCCGCATAGACCGCATGGACCGCATGGTCTTATTACACCCTTGCCCGGGTGGTGAAATTGGTAGACACAAGGGACTTAAAATCCCTCGGCGCAAGCTGTACCGGTTCGATTCCGGTCCCGGGCACCATGAAAGCAGTTGGTTATGTGTTATTTGCTTGATAACCAAGTATCGCTAGAGGTGTCGCATCAATACTGGCGGTAAGTGGCGGAGAGTTAAATCTGCCTTTTTTATTCTCTTCTTGCAAACGGTTTTCAGCCAGCTTAATCCGATATGTCGGAGGCAGATTTCCCCGGTTTCTCCCTCTCGCTAATGCCATCGGATAGCCAATTCAAATCCATCATGTACCCATCAAGCCTTCTTGCTTGTTGTCCAGCCCGTCATCCATAAGAAGGTTGGATGATCTTGGCAGCGTATAGCTCCTTGCATCATTTGTGCAGTGCCGATGCGGGTTGCCTTGTCTTTGTCAAGCGTGACAGGGCAGTAAATCGGGGCGGCATATTGCTTGTAGCGACCAACGGGTGGCTGTAATCAAGTTGTCACCGAGCCGCAATAGACTGGCTCATTTGCAAAACAGCGACTATTCCGTATATACATATGGCAGCGCAAATTCTAGTGGTGGAAGATGAGCTAGCGATTCAGGAGTTGATCGTAGTGAATCTGGTTCGTGCTGGTCATCTCGTACAGCGAGCTGCCGATGCCCAAGCAGCGCAAAACATGGTGCATGCAGCTCTGCCCGATTTGATCCTGCTCGACTGGATGCTACCTGGCATGTCCGGCATCGATCTGGCGCGTCGGTTCAGGGCCGAGCCATACACACGTGATGTGCCCATCATCATGTTGACAGCGCGCAGCGAGGAGCGTGACAAGATCGCCGGGCTCGAGACTGGTGCCGATGATTACATTACCAAGCCGTTTTCTCCGCGCGAATTGCTCGCTCGCATCACTGCTGTGCTGCGTCGTCGTGCTCCCCAGACTACTGCAGATGTGATTGAAGCCGGCAGTATGCGCCTTGACCCAGTCTCCCATCGGGTCACAGTGGTGGATGCCGAGGTGGCGCTTGGCCCAACCGAATTCCGCTTGCTGCATTTTCTCATGACCCATACTGAACGGGTGCACAGCCGTGCCCAACTGCTCAACCAGGTGTGGGGCGACCATGTCTTTGTCGAGGAACGCACGGTGGACGTACACATCCGCCGCCTGCGCGCTGCGCTCGAAGCGAGCGGCTGTGACATACTGATTCAGACAGTGCGCGGCAGTGGTTACCGTTTTTCGCCAGGCGCGCGCTGCGCTGCGCGTGATCAGTTAGCTAATGTTTGCGCGCCGCTGCGCAGCAGTTCATAGCGTTGTAGAACGGCCGGTACGTAGCGGATAGTTTCCGGATAAGGTGGAATGCGCCGACCGTATGCCAGAACGGCACCAGCGCCAGCGTTGTAAGCGGCTAGAGCCAGTTTCTTGTCGTTGGAGAACCTGTCCAGCAGATCGCGTAAATGACGTGCACCACCCTGCAGGTTCTGTGCCGCATCGAGTGGATCCGTCACGCCGTAGCGGCGGGCGGTGTCAGGCATCAACTGCATCAGACCCAGCGCCCCCTTGGGTGAAACGGCCTTCGGGTTATAGCCCGATTCCACTTCGACTACTGAATGCAGCAAAGCCGCATCAATCCGGTTCGCCTGTGCTGCTGCCGTGATTTCCTCCGCAAGGCGCCGCCTGGCCTCACGCAAGCCGGGACGGGATACTTTCCCGGCTGCCTGTGTTTTTCCACCGACAGCAAGGAACAGGCGATGACGTGAATCCGACGGCTGGTCGCTAAAATGGGGTGTGCCGTCATCTGCGACGAAATAGAAAACATCAGCCATTACCGGTGTCGCAGCGGACAGGCTGAAAGCGAGCAGTGCGGTGATCAGCAGGCGGCCACTTGGCGGGCGGTTAACCACTAGAGATATTCCGGTGCTTCGGAATATCTGGCAGCGAGCAGGAGGTTGTGTACCTCATATTCGTCTTCGCCGTCATCGTCCGTATCAGGTTCATCGTCGAACTTCTCATGCTGCTGTGCATCAAGATACTCTTCGCAACGCAACCCGCGTTCGGCACATGCACGGCGCAACCCTTCGTCGCTCATATTGGCGAAGCCGCTGAACCCATTTGCCAGAATCAATTGAAGCCACAACGTATGGCGGGACTCAATGAATTTTTCCATGCAGTCGCGCACGAGGGAATCAATGACTAAATCACGGTGCATTTTCGCTTCCCCTGAAGGATGTTTCCGATAATAACGAATGCTCAGTTTGCTGAATCTACCAGCATAAGATTGAAGAAATATTTCGTTGTTTTTTTGGAGATCATTTCGTGGGTAATCCCCCCGGAAATTAGCGGCAGTTAAAAAGGAGAATTTTCTCCACAGCAGCCTGAGGAAGTTTTACATGAAGACGTCACGCTTTTCAGATAGCCAGATCATCGCCATTCTCAAGCAAGCCGAAGGTGGCAGTCCGGTTCCCGAACTGTGCCGGGAGCCCGGCATCAGCTCCGCGACCTTTTACAAGTGGCGCAGCAAATTCGGCGGCATGGACGCCTCGCTGATGGCCCGGCTCAAGGAGCTCGAAGACGAGAACCGGCGGCTCAAGAAGATGTATGCCGAAGAGCGCCTCAAGGCCGAGATTGTTCAGGAGGCCCTGCAAAAAAAAGTGATGAAGCCATCTTGTCGACGCGAGAT
>DILC01000082.1:0-5915 GCA_002424865.1 Rhodocyclaceae bacterium UBA5602
AAACAGATGTTGATGTGGCTGTATCGTTCGGTGAAGAAGGATGCGCGCCCCGGCAACGGGGCGCGAGGATTGAAACTCTTTGCGGCTGATGAGGCTATCTGGCATGGGTGCGATGCGCGCCCCGGCAACGGGGCGCGAGGATTGAAACGCGTCGTCGCCGGCATCAAGCTCAAGCTCGCGGAGGATGCGCGCCCCGGCAACGGGGCGCGAGGATTGAAACCGCGCCCCCGGCAAGTCAAGGTCGGGCGTCGTGCTGGATGCGCGCCCCGGCAACGGGGCGCGAGGATTGAAACGGCATACTGCCGCTTGCCTTCGGGGTTGGGATTGGATGCGCGCCCCGGCAACGGGGCGCGAGGATTGAAACCTTCGCTTCTCGATCTTGAAACCGATTCCAGGCCGATGCGCGCCCCGGCAACGGGGCGCGAGGATTGAAACAGCGTTTCCGCATCCGGCACAATCGCCGACACAGCAAGATGCGCGCCCCGGCAACGGGGCGCGAGGATTGAAACAATTTGGGATGGGAATCGACACGTGCCAAGTCTAGTGATGCGCGCCCCGGCAACGGGGCGCGAGGATTGAAACGTAATGTTCCTTAGTCTTTAACATTAATCGTCTCGATGCGCGCCCCGGCAACGGGGCGCGAGGATTGAAACAACGCCTTCAATATCATATCCAGCCCGCACTATTTCCGATGCGCGCCCCGGCAACGGGGCGCGAGGATTGAAACCTGATCTGTCAAAGCGCGAGGCAACTCCATCCAAGATGCGCGCCCCGGCAACGGGGCGCGAGGATTGAAACCTTATCATTCCAGTTTCTGGAATTGAGCCAAGGGCGATGCGCGCCCCGGCAACGGGGCGCGAGGATTGAAACGCGCAGCCGTGCATATGCCTCGGCTTGGCTTGCTGATGCGCGCCCCGGCAACGGGGCGCGAGGATTGAAACAATCCCTGTAACAATCCCAACCCCGAAGGCAAGCGGGATGCGCGCCCCGGCAACGGGGCGCGAGGATTGAAACCCTTATGCAGAGAGACACCGGCCAAGGCCCGGGAGATGCGCGCCCCGGCAACGGGGCGCGAGGATTGAAACAGGCCGCCAATGATGCAAAAAATGCGCTTGGCACTGGATGCGCGCCCCGGCAACGGGGCGCGAGGATTGAAACTTGTCCGTGACCAGTGCGTCAAACCGCTCAACCGCGCGATGCGCGCCCCGGCAACGGGGCGCGAGGATTGAAACATAACCGTAGCCCTCATGCACAATGATGTCAGGCGATGCGCGCCCCGGCAACGGGGCGCGAGGATTGAAACAAGATCAATGGCTGAGGCTGCGCCGCAGTATCTCGACGATGCGCGCCCCGGCAACGGGGCGCGAGGATTGAAACATCTTTTACGGTCTCCAAATTGGATTGCTGGGCCTGATGCGCGCCCCGGCAACGGGGCGCGAGGATTGAAACGCATCGAAGCGCCCAGAATTCTCAATCACTCGCAGGATGCGCGCCCCGGCAACGGGGCGCGAGGATTGAAACACGACCGAGCAAATCGAGCGGAACCCGAAGCGTGAGGATTGGCGATTGATTGGGCGGTGCTTTGGGTGGCGAAGCTTGTTTGTGTGATTTTTATGGCGCAGCTTTTGCTTTGAATAATCTCATGTTACGAGTACTCATCATTGACGAAACCCAGGCGCGGGCAGAGGAGCTCAGTGCCAGCTTGATTGCTGCAGGCCACCAGGTGGCTGCGGTGTGGTCTTCCATGGTGAATTTGACGTCTCATATTGAGGCGATCAAGCCGGATGTGGTGTTGATCGAAACCGAGTCGCCGTCACGCGATACATTGGAGAATTTGGCGGTCATGGCACGCGATATGCCGCGCCCGGTGATCATGCTGACCAATGAGGATGATGGCGGCATTATGCGTGCGGCATTCAAGGCTGGCGTTTCGGCGTATATCGTGGATAACCTTGACATGGCGAGGATAAAGCCGATTATTGATGTGGCGATTGCGCGCTTTGAAGAGTATCAAGGTTTGAAAAGTGAAGCGGCGCTGGCGAGGCAAAAGCTGGCGGATCGAAAAGCCATTGAGCAGGCCAAAGGCATTTTGATGAAGACGCGTGGCCTGGATGAGGCGGCGGCGCATGGCGCTTTGCGCAAACTGGCGATGGAGCGCGCGCAGCCGATGGCGAAAGTGGCGGATGACCTGATCGCGATGGCGAAATTGTTGCTGTGAGCGTGCTTAGTTGCGCCTGACTTTCGCCCTTGTTGCATTGATTCCGTTCCCATTGGCGTGCTTCATTGCGGTGCATTTGGGGCGCTAGCTGCCTTATTGCGGTGCAGCATGGAGTGCTTTTTTGTTGGGCAGCGCCGTGTCGCCAGCGCCGACTTTTTGCTCAGTCTTCTTTATTTTCAGTGTTGGCAAGGGTTTCCGGCTGGTTTTCCATTTTTGGCACATGGCTTGCTTATGCCATCAGGTGCGCTGAATCAACGGCGGTTCGGCGCAAAAAGACAACGGTGTCTGTTTCATCCCTTAGGGCCTTGGACCTAAGGGATGAACGGGCGCCGTTTTTTTTCGGCTTTTTTTGACTTTTTTACTCATTTAGCCCGATTGACTGACTGTGGAGATCGTGATGACTTATGAAGACAACAAGCCTGCTGCGGATGGCGCAATTTCATCTGACGCTGTTTTGGTGGATGGTTCAGTTGCAGAGGCAGGCGAAAGCTTTGATGCGGCAACGCGGCGCAATTTTCTGCGCCAGGGGGCTACGCTCATGACCGGCGCTGCCTTGATGGGCATGGTGCCGCCGGGCGTGCGCTCGGCCGCCTGGGCGGCGGGGTCGGATGCGCCGGAGAAAAAAGAGGTGCGCATCGGTTTTATCCCGCTCACCGATTGTGCGTCGGTGGTGATGGCGGCAGTGAATAAGTTCGATGCGAAATACGGCATCAAGATTATTCCCAGCAAGGAGGCGTCATGGGCTTCGGTGCGCGACAAGCTGGTCAATGGCGAGCTGGATGCGGCGCACGTGCTGTACGGCTTGGTGTATGGCGTGCATCTGGGTATCGGCGGGCCGAAAAAAGACATGGCGGTGCTGATGGGCCTGAATAACAATGGTCAGGCCATTACGCTCTCGAACCAGTTAAAGGAGAAGGGGGTGGTGGATGGCGTGTCGCTCGCCAAACTGGTCGCCAAGAAGGAACGCGAATACACGTTTGCGCAGACTTTCCCCACGGGTACGCATGCGATGTGGCTTTACTACTGGCTGGCAGCGCAGGGCATTGATCCGTTCAAGGATGTGAAGAACATCGTGGTGCCGCCCCCGCAGATGGTGGCCAACATGCGCGTGGGCAACATGGACGGCTTTTGCGTGGGCGAGCCATGGAACAACCGCGCGATTATCGACAAGATCGGCTTTACGGCGGTGACAACGCAGGACATCTGGACAGACCACCCGGAAAAAGTGCTGGGTACAACGGCTGACTGGGTGGCGAAAAACCCGAACACGGCGCGTGCCATGACGGCGGCGGTGCTCGATGCAGGCCGCTGGATTGATGCTTCGCTGGCCAATCGCCGCCTGACGGCGGAAACCATTGCGCAAAAGGCTTATGTGAATACCGATATGGATGTGATTCTCGAACGCATGCTCGGGCGTTATGCCAATGGCTTGGGCAGTACCTGGGACGACAAGAATGCCATGAAGTTCTTCAATGACGGGGCGGTGAACTTTCCCTATCTCTCGGATGGCATGTGGTTCCTCACCCAGCATAAACGCTGGGGCTTGTTGAAGAGTGATCCGGAATATCTCGCCGTGGCAAAACAGATCAACCGCATTGATATCTACAAGCAAGCAGCGGCGGCAGCCAAGGTGGCATTGCCGAAAGGCGATATGCGCTCTAGCAAGCTGATTGATGGTGTGGTGTGGGATGGAAAAGACCCGAAGAAATATGCCGCGTCTTTCAAGATTCACGCGTGATGTCTTGCGCCCGTCAAGGAGAATGCCATGAGTGCAGTGATTGCGTTTAAAAACAGCGGGGTGGTTGTCCATGCGGATGCCCAGGCCATAGCAGTGGACGTGGGTGCGATCAGCGCTGCGCCTGTCAATGCCAGTGGGCCTGCCGGCCAGGTTGGCGCAGCAACGCCGCTGCCGACAGCGCCCGGCGCCACCGCCGGGCAGCCCAAAGGCCCGGGTTCGTCCCGGCTGGCCGTGGCGGGGCGGCGGCTGCATGCCTTGATGGGGCTGCTGATCCCCCCTGTGTTGGGCTTATGCATTTTGGGTGGCTTGTGGGCGCTGGTGGCATCCCAAAATGCTTCCATTCCTGGCCCGGTTGCGACCTGGCATGCGGCAGCCAAGCTGTTTGCCGACCCGTTTTACAGCAATGGGCCGAACGATCAGGGCATCGGCTGGAATGTGCTGTCGTCACTCAAGCGCGTGGGCATTGGTTTTGGTTTTGCGGCATTGGTGGGTATCCCCATGGGATTCATCCTGGGGCGGTTTGCGTTTGTCAATCGCATGTTCGAGCCGGTGATCAGTTTGCTGCGTCCGGTCTCGCCCCTGGCTTGGTTGCCGATTGGACTGCTGGTTTTTAAACGGGCGGACCCGGCAGCGACCTGGACGATTTTTATTTGTTCCATCTGGCCGATGATTTTGAATACCGCCCAAGGCGTGCAACGCGTGCCGCAGGATTACCTGAATGTGGCGCGGGTTTTGGGGTTGCCGGAAGACAAGGTCATTACGCGCATTCTTTTTCCCGCCGTCTTGCCTTACATGCTGACCGGGATACGTCTTTCCATCGGCACGGCCTGGCTGGTGATTGTTGCGGCAGAGATGCTCACGGGCGGGGTTGGCATCGGATTTTGGGTGTGGGACGAATGGAACAACTTGAAAGTTGAGCACATTCTGATTGCCATTTTTGTCATCGGCATTGTGGGTTTCTTGCTTGAACAGTTTTTGCTGTTGCTGGCCAGGCGCTTTTCCTACGAAACCCGTTAAGGAGATGGACATGGAGATCGAGATGAAAGTTGACACCGTGCAACCCGACGTGAAGCCTGCGGTGACGTCCGGCGCAAAGCCTATCGTCAAGGTCGAGCAGGTTGGGCAGAGCTTTAAAACCCGGCAAGGCAGCTTTGTTGCCCTGCGCGATATTGCGCTGGATATTTATCCGGGCGAAGTGGTGACTTTGATCGGCCATTCGGGCTGCGGCAAGTCAACGCTGCTGAATTTGATTGCCGGCCTGGCCTTGCCGACGCGTGGCGTACTGCTGTGCGACAACCGCGAAATTACCGGCCCCGGCCCCGAGCGAGCGGTGGTTTTCCAGAACCATTCACTGCTGCCGTGGATGACTTGCTTTGGCAATGTCATGCTTGCAGTGGAGCGCGTTTTTGGCCGCAAAGAGCGTAAATCCAAATTGGACGCGCGAGTGCATGCGGCGTTGGATATGGTGCACATGGCGCACGCCGCGGAGAAATATCCGCATGAGATTTCCGGCGGCATGAAGCAGCGCGTGGGCATTGCGCGTGCGTTTGCCATGGAGCCGCGCATTTTGCTCATGGATGAACCGTTTGGCGCATTGGATGCTTTAACGCGGGCGAGCTTGCAGGATGAGCTCAATGGCGTGCTGGCCAAAACCGGCGCCACGGCCGTGATGGTTACGCACGACGTGGATGAGGCCGTGCTGCTCTCGGACCGCATCGTGATGATGACCAATGGCCCGGCGGCAACGATAGGCGAGATTGTCATGGTGGATTTGCTGCGGCCGAGAGACCGGGTGGCGCTGGCGAACGATCCGCAATTCGCGGCTTATCGCGCAACGGTGTTTGAGTTTTTGTACCGCAAGCAGCCGCAAAAAACGGTCTAGCTAAAAACAATTTTTTAAAGGGGTTATCCATGCTGCATAAATCAATGTGTTCTGCTTTATCGCTGCTGGCTTTGCCG
>DILC01000082.1:6087-7279 GCA_002424865.1 Rhodocyclaceae bacterium UBA5602
CGGACAATTACAACAGCACGACCAACCGCAAGACGGCTTACTCCCTCATCGCCGATCCGGAATTTACCGAGGTCAATCAGGCTTACCTGAGTTATTCAGGCATCCCGGACACCAAGCTCAAATACGGCCGGCAGCGCATCGTGCTGGATAACCAGCGCTTTATCGGCAACGTGGGATGGCGGCAGAACGAGCAGACTTTCGATGGCTTCACCGTGGTCAATAAATCGCTGCCTGCAACCACAATCACCGCAGGCTATATCTATAACGCCAACCGCGTGTTCAGCGACCAGACCAAATTTCCCACGACCACATTCGCCAACATTGGCAACGCAAAAATGAAGTCGCCGATTCTTAACGTCAGCTACAAGGGCTGGAGCGTTGGCGAAATCGTGGGTTATGGTTATTTGCTCGACTATGCTGATTTCGCCACCAGTTCGATACAAACCTGGGGCCTGCGGTTCAAGGGCGATACCGCGATTGCGGATGGCATGAAGTTCCTCTATACCGCGGAGTATGCATCGCAGTCGGATTACAAGAAAAATCCGGCAGATTACAGCGTGGATTACGCCTTCCTCGAAGCCGGTTTAAGTAAAGGTGTGCATAGCGTAAAGCTGGGTTATGAACTATTGGAAGGCAACGGCACGAAGAGCTTCCAAACGCCGCTTGCCACTTTGCATGCCTTCAACGGATGGGCGGATGTTTTCCTGAGCACGCCGGTGAATGGCTTGAAGGATGCCTATCTCGGCGCGGGAACGGCGCTATATGGCGTCAAGCTCGATGCTGTCTATCACGACTACCGCGCAGATCAAGGCAGTGCACGCTATGGCGCGGAATGGGATTTCCAGGCCACAAAACCTGTCGCCAAGAATTATCTGGTTGGCATCAAGTACGCCACGTTCAATACCAAAACTGTGGCGTTTGCCGATACCGACAAGTTCTGGCTGTGGGGCGAGGCGAAGTTCTAAGCATGGCGTAGTTGTTGGTGGCTTTGGACATTTTGCGGGAGAAAGAAAATGAAAAGACAGAAGCTGGTGGTTGTTGGCAATGGCATGGCAGGCATACGCACGGTCGAGGAATTGCTCAAGCTGGCGCCTGACCTTTATGACATCACCGTGTTCGGCGCCGAACCGCACCCGAATTACAACCGCATCCTGCTCTCGCCAGTGCTGGCCGGCGAGATGACATTGGCGGA
>DILC01000082.1:7349-8297 GCA_002424865.1 Rhodocyclaceae bacterium UBA5602
CGAAGATGGCCAGGGTATCAGGATAGAGGCTGCCTATGACCGCCTGTTGCTGGCCACGGGTTCTGTGCCCTTCATGCTGCCCGTGCCGGGGAACGATCTGCCCGGCGTGATTGCCTACCGCGATATTGCGGACACTGAAACCATGATTGCCATGGCCGCAACGCATAAGCACGCGGTGGTCATTGGGGGCGGGTTGCTCGGGCTGGAAGCTGCCAATGGGCTCCGCTTGCGCGGCATGGATGTGACCGTGGTGCATATTGGCGATTGGATCATGGAGCGCCAGCTGGATAAGCCCAGCGCCGATATGCTGCAAGCGTCGCTGGAGGGCAAGGGGCTCAAGTTCTTGCTGGGCAAGCAAACGGAAATGCTGGCTGCCAATGCAGCAGGGCGGGTGTGCTCGATACGGTTTAAGGATGGCGCTGAAATTCCCGCAGACTTGGTGGTCATGGCCGCAGGCATTCGTCCCGGCACGGCGTTGGCGGAAAAAGCGGGCTTGCATTGCCAGCGTGGCGTAGTCGTGTCGGACACGCTGCAAACCTATGACCCGCGCATTTACGCCGTGGGCGAGTGCGCGGCACACCGCGGCATTGCCTATGGGCTGGTGGCGCCGTTGTTTGAGCAGGCCAAGGTGTGCGCGAACCATCTGGCCGAAATGGGCATAGGCCGTTACCAGGGTTCGGTGACTTCTACCAAGCTTAAAGTCACCGGCGTGGATGTGTTTTCAGCGGGCAACTTTACCGGTGGCGATGGTACGGAGGACATTGTGTTGCACGATAAAAATGGCGGCATTTATAAACGCTTGGTGATCGAAAAGGATAGGCTGGTGGGTGCTGTGTTGTATGGCGACACAGGCGATGGCGGCTGGTATTTCCAGTTGCTCAAGGAAGGCCGAGACATTGGATCTATCCGCGACCATCTGATGTTTGGCGACGCCTTCACCAATAATCA
>DILC01000073.1:0-671 GCA_002424865.1 Rhodocyclaceae bacterium UBA5602
TGCCACCAGTTGTCGTGGATGGGCAAGCCCAGCACCTGTTTGCCCCACCAAACCGCCTCGGGGTTGAGCGGCTCGCCCACGCTGGCGACAAAACGCAGTTGGGGATGGCTGTATTTCTGTGCGACTTCAACACCGGCTTTCATCAGCATGCGAATGGCCGTTGGCGCCGTGTACCAAACGCCGACTTTTTCATCCTGCAGGATGCGATACCAGCGCTCGGCATCGAACTCCTCGCAGTCGATGATGGAAGTCACGCCATGCAGCAGCGGCGCGATAATGCCGTAGGAAGTGCCGGTCACCCAGCCGGGATCTGCGGTACACCAGTAAATATCGTCCGCATGCAGGTCGAGCGCGTATTTGCCCGTGGCGTAGTGGGTCACTACTGCCGCATGCACGTGGATGGCGCCCTTGGGCATGCCGGTGGTGCCGCTGGTGAAATGCAGCAGCGACATATCCTCCGCCGTGGTGCGCTCGATCTCGAAGGCTTCGCTGGCGTCCGCCATCAGGCTGGCGAAATCAAGCGTGCCGGGAATATTCGTCTGGCCGCCATCTTCCGCGATCAGCAGCACATGTTGCAACGAGGGCATGGTCTCGCGCCATTTCTCTACCTTGCGCTGGTAGAGAAAATCCGTGGTGACCAGCACCTTGCATTGCCCAAGATTCACGCGCGT
>DILC01000073.1:835-1811 GCA_002424865.1 Rhodocyclaceae bacterium UBA5602
TAGCTGAGGTTGCGGGGCGGCGCTGCGGCGCTCAAAAAACGCAAGGCCGTCTTGTCGCGCAAGGCCCCGGCCGCGTGCCGCTCCACCGCCTCCCAGGCGATGTTGAGACCGCCGCCGGGGAGTCCGGCGAGTTCCACTTGTGCGGCTTCCCAGGTAAACGCCTTGCATGTTTTTTCGTAATCGAGCAGGTTCGGTTCGACCCGCAGGTCGGCAGCTGTCTTGTGGATGATGGATAAGGGATTCATGCGTGTCCAATAAATGTCCTGGCTGAGCAGCGGTTAACCGCAGGCAGCCCCAATTATCCACGGCTATTTTGAAAAGTGTGGAAAGCGGGCTCCCGCAAGCTTATGTGACATGGTCATGCGGTACTGGTTAACGCGAAACAATATCGTGAAACACTTTAACCTGCGCTCCACTTCAATTGTCGAGCGTAGCGAGCAAGGTGGTCACCTCCCCCGAGAGGGGGAGGACGGGCGGGGGCGGGTCTTTATGCTGCTTTTCGCGTATTTCATCATCGGCGGGTGGTAGCCCTGACCATGAGCGTCAGTCATACAGGTCACGCCGTGTTAGCGGCACGTCAGGCGCCGCTGCGCCCCGGCGTGACGCCAGGATTTGATAAACCCCCGTGCCACCGGCTTCGAATTCCAATGCACAGGCCGCCATATACAGCCGCCAGACGCGATAGGCCGTTTCGCTGACATGTTGCAGCGCCTCGTCGTGCGCCGCTTCCAGCCGTTGCACCCAGTGCCGCAGGGTCAGTGCGTAATGAGGACGCAAGCCTTCCACGTCGTGAATCTCAAAACCGGCATGCTCCATGCCGTGCTGGATATTGCTCACCGTGTCGAGCTCACCGTCAGGGAAGACATAGCGGTTGATGAACTCCGTATCAATGTTCCGCTCCCAGCCCTCTTCATCATGGGTAATGCCATGGTTCAGGAACAAGCCGCCCGGCCGCAATACCCGATGCACGGTGGCG
>DILC01000073.1:1906-4536 GCA_002424865.1 Rhodocyclaceae bacterium UBA5602
GCAATGCGCTGTTGTGCATAATCATGTTGCTGCTGGCTTAGCGTGATGCCATGGGCTTTTACCCCGTAATGCCGCGCCGCCCAGCACACCAGCGCACCCCAGCCGCAGCCGATATCAAGGAAACGCTCATCTGGCTTAAGACGCAGTTTGCGGCAGATATGGTCGAGCTTGTTGCGCTGCGCCTGCTCCAGTGTGTCGTCGGGCGTCTCGAAGTAGGCGCATGAATACACCATCTGCTCATCCAGCCACAACTTGTAAAACGGGTTGGAAACGTCGTAGTGAAACGAGATGGCGGCGCGGTCGCTTTGCCTGGAGTGGTCGTGAGAGAAGCTGTCCCCCTCAAGCAAGACAGGGGTAGATGCTGCTGATTGCATCGCCTGCAAAGGCTTTCCCGGCAAGCGCAAGGCATCCAGCAACAAAGCGCCGCGCTCGCGCAGTGGAAGAGACAGCGCCTGGAAATATCCTTTCAGGCGCAGTACCGAATACAAGTCGCCCTCCACATCGAGCAGCCCGCGAAAATAGGCATCTGCGAGCACCAGCGCACTGGGTTGCAACACCAGTTTGCGCAGGATGGCAGGATCCCGTATCACCAGGGTAAAAGCGGGTGGAGCCAGGCCGATATGGTGGGTTGCGTCATTCCACAGGCGCAACGCAGCAGAACTGTGAAAGTGGCGCAGCAGGCGTTTGAGAATGCGCATCGCGGCATCGGCATGGCCGGATTTCTCCCGTGTTGGCGGCATAAAGCTGGCGGTGAAATGCATGGTTTTCTCCCGGTTTGCTCAAGTTCCACGAAAGTTTCTGCATGCTGAACGGCAGACCGCTGATCCGCACCGTCGCATAGGCCGGAACCTTACATCAATGCTGTCAATGCGCTAGCGAACATGCATTATTCTCACTCCAGCCCCATCTCCTCGGCAGCGCCAGATTCCGCTGCGCCCTGCGGCAGGTCGGCGATCATGACGTCGGTGGTGAGAATGAGGCTGGCGATGGAAGCGGCATTCTGCAAGGCGCAGCGCGTCACCTTGGTCGGGTCGAGGATGCCCATCCCAATGAGGTCGCCATAGACGCCAGTCGCCGCGTTGTAGCCGAAATCGCCGGTTCCTGCGAGCACTTTGTCGAGCACGACCGAGGGGTCGCTGCCTGTGTTGGCGACAATCTGGCGCAGCGGCTCTTCCAGCGCGCGGCGCACAATCCCGATGCCGCAGTCCTGGTCGTGATTGTCGCCGCTGAGCGCCGCGAGCGCTTGGCGGGAGCGCAGCAGCGCCAGGCCGCCGCCGGGCAGGATGCCCTCCTGGATTGCCGCGCGGGTCGCGTGCAGCGCATCCTCGATGCGGCTCTTCTTCTCTTTCATCCCGGTTTCGGTGGCCGCGCCGACCTTGATCAGCGCGACACCGCCAGCGAGTTTAGCGGCGCGCTCCTGCAGCTTTTCCTTGTCGTAATCGCTGATGTTATCTTTGGCCTGCTCGCGGATTTGCTGGATGCGGTTGTGGATAGCGTCGGGCTTTCCGCCGCCGCCGACAAGGGTGGTGTCTTCTTTCGTGGCTTCAATGCGTTTTGCCGTGCCCAGGTCTGTGATGCCGGCTTTCTCCAAAGACAGGCCGAGCGCTTCGGTGATGACCGTGCCGCCGGTAATCACCGCAATATCTTCCAGCATCGCCTTGCGGCGCTCGCCAAAACCGGGCGCCTTGACGGCGCAGCACTTGAGAATGCCGCGCAAATGGTTGACCACCAAGGTCGCCAAGGCTTCACCGTCGACATCCTCCGCGATGATCAGCAGCGGCTTGCCGGTCTGCGCGATTTTCTCCAGCACGGGCAGCAGATCATGAATGCTGGAGATTTTCTTGTCGCACAAGAGGATATACGGGTCTTCCAGCACGGCGGTTTGCATCTCGGCACTGGTGATGAAGTAAGGCGAGAGATAGCCGTGTTCGAACTGCATGCCCTCGACGATCTCCAGTTCGTTGTCCAGGCCGGAGCCATCCTCCACCGTGATGACGCCATCGCTGCCCACCTTTTCCATGGCTTGGGCAATGGTCTCGCCAACGGATAAATCGGAACTGGCGGAAATGGCGCCCACCTGGGCAATCTCCTTGTTCGTGGTGCAGGGTTTGGAGATTTTCCTTAATTCCTCGATGATGGCGGCAACGGCCTTGTCGATACCGCGCTTGAGGTCCATCGGATTCATGCCGGCGGCCACGTATTTCATGCCTTCTTGCACAATGGCCTGCGCCAGCACCGTGGCGGTCGTCGTGCCGTCGCCCGCCACGGCGGAGGTCTTGCTGGCGACCTCCTGCAACATCTGCGCGCCCATGTTTTCAAACTTGTCCGCAAGCTTGATGCCCCTGGCCACCACCACGCCGGAATTGGCCACCAGGGGCGGCCCATAGGCGCGCTCCAGAATGACGTTGCGGCCGCTGGGGCCAAGGGTTACCTTGACTGCGTCCGCCAGGATATTGACACCTTTGACGATCTTGCTGCGCGCAGCGTCATGAAACACCACCTGTTTTATCGGCACGGAAAACTCCTCGGTCAGCGGCGACAAGCCTGCTGTCAATCCTCAATCGCAACCCGCATGGCTTGCGCCAGGCCGGTTTTGCTGATGCGCCCCGTCCGCAGCAAATGATGCCGCA
>DILC01000073.1:4636-6447 GCA_002424865.1 Rhodocyclaceae bacterium UBA5602
ACTTCCTGTTCAAGCGTGAAACTGCGCGAAACCTTGCCGTAATAGCGTTCGCTGCGAATCACTTTCTCGCCCTCTTTTTCTTCTGTTTCCTTTTTTACTTCGGCGCTGATGGAGACCTGCCTGCCGTCAACCGTAACGTGAATATCCTCTTTTTTGACGCCCGGGATTTCCGCTTTGACCCGGTAGGCCTTGTCTTCTTCCGACACTTCAAGCTTGAGCTGGGGCTCGACCTCAAAATTGCGCAGCACCGGCCGCAAGGCGAAGCCGTTGAATAAATCGCCTACATCCGCGAATGGATCGATACGAGCAAGTTCGGTGAATGGATTGAAACGCGTGATATTCGCCATGCTGACTCTCCTTTTGAGATGGTGCTGCGGTTGATGAGCCTATTTTTCCGACTTACCTTTCTTTTTTTCTTTTTCAGTAGAGGGTTCTTCATGCATGAAACGTGACGTGATGTGATCGGTTTCCTGACGGATTTCTTGCCAGGCGCTCTCAATGGTGTTTTTAAGATCGTCCCAGACTTGGCCTGTGTGCTGCTGCAAATCCTTGAGCTTGTCGCTGATAAGCGCTCGCTTGTCTGTGACCACCTGCAGTTGCTTCTGGTATTCGGCGCGGGTTTTGGCCTTGGCTTTTAATACCTTGTCCTTGAGCTCTGCAAACTGGCCATCCCACTCAGTCAGCAGTGCTTCTAGCCGTGCGATGTGGTCGTTATTGGCGTCCGTATCCCCGAGGGGGCTCTGCAACAGCTGATCGACTTCCATCTCGGCAACGAACCAATTATTGTCTGGGTCGCAAGCATCGAATCCCAATCGCTCGGCACGGTAGTAAGCCGCCGTTGCAATCATCTGGTGGCGCAGAGCGGGATCAAGGGGGGGTAATCCGCTGCTTGCTTGAAGTTCTGCAGCCTTCCTGGTGCTTCTCTTCTGCGAACTTACTGATGCTGAACTTGGCTTCATTGCATACCTCCATTTGTAGTTGAAAGCATTACATTCGAGTAAGGTTAACATATCGATGGGATGTGTTGATGAAAAAAATATTGCATATTTGTTATGGCTTGTTTTCAAGCTCAACCGAATACCAAAGAAATCATCTTAAGGCTGCGATGAATTTTCATTTGCTTGCTGCGTTCTTGACGTGAAAGACTTGGGCAAGTGCGTTGTGTCATCATCTGGCACAGCGAGCCGGATAGAAGCCTCCCCGAAAGGGGTGGGGCGGGCTCGCCTCCCCGCGAGGGGAGGAGGGGAGGGCTCATTTGCCAGCCCTTAGTGCAATGAGGTTGACGGATTTCATGATCCGGGGCGGCTCGTCGGAGCCACGAGCGTTAAGGAAAGCACATCGCCAGGCTGGGCAGCGCTGGATGCTGCGTGGCGTTCCATGACTGATAACGGCTATCATGACTGACATATCAATGAGAGGCTGAATAACGTGATTTCTTCTCCTGCTTGTGTCGCATTGCTGGCGGCGCGCGAATATGACCCGTTTGCCATGCTCGGTCTGCATGTCGAGGCAACGGGCTGGCGCCTGCGCGTGTTTCGTCCGCAGGCTGTATCGGTCGCCGTCGCGCTTGCCGATGGCGAGTGGGCACCGTTAACGGCAACAGGCAGCGGCCTTTTTGAATGGCATGGCGACACGCCGCCGCCGCGCCCGTGGCGGCTGTGCATTGATGGCGTGGCGCAGCATGATGCGTATGCCTTTCCGCCGCAGCCGTCGGCGGATGACCTGTTCCTGTTCAATGCCGGCCGTTTGCACCAGGCCTGGCAGATGCTGGGCGCCAATCCCGGCGTGCGGGAGGGCGTGGCCGGTGTCTG
>DILC01000073.1:6463-8213 GCA_002424865.1 Rhodocyclaceae bacterium UBA5602
CCTGGGACGGGCGCGTGCATCCGATGGCGAGCTTGGGTGTTTCGGGTGTGTGGGAATTGTTCATTCCGGAGTTGCCGGAAGGTGCGCTGTACCGTTTTGAAATCCGCGTGCGCGATAGTGGCGCCGTGCTGCTCAAGGCCGACCCTTATGCGCGGGCGTTTGAATATCGCCCGGCCACCGCCTGTTGCGTCGCAGCGGCGGCAGCGCATGTCTGGGGGGATGCCGAGTGGCTGCGTGCGCGAGCGGCGCGTGACTGGCTGCATGCGCCGATGAATGTGTATGAACTGCATCTGGGCAGCTGGAAGCGGCATATCCCCGATGGGCGCTTTTACAGTTACCGCGAACTGGCGGCGCATCTTGTTCCCTACGTGCAGGACATGGGTTTTACGCATGTCGAATTCATGCCGCTGATGGAGCATCCGCTGGATGAGTCCTGGGGCTATCAATGCACCGGGTTTTTCGCCCCGACTTCGCGTTTTGGCAGCGCGGATGATCTGCGCTTTTTGGTTGATGCGTTGCATCAAGCCAACATCGGCGTCATCCTCGACTGGGTGCCCGGGCATTTTCCGGCGGATGACTGGGCGCTGGCCCATTTTGATGGCACGTCGCTTTTTGAACACGAAGACCCGCGCCAGAAAATCCATCCCGATTGGGGCACGCACGTGTTCAATTACGGGCGCAACGAGGTCAGGAGTTTCTTGCTGTCCTCAGCGCATTACTGGCTGTCCGAATTCCACATTGATGGCTTGCGTGTCGATGCCGTGGCGTCGATGATCTACCTTGACTACTCGCGCAAGCCCGGCGAGTGGACGCCGAATGTGCATGGCGGGCGCGAGAATCTGGAGGCCATCGCCTTTGTGCGTGAAATGAATGAGATGGTGCACGGCCAGTTCCCCGGCGCCTTGACCATCGCCGAGGAATCCACGGCCTGGCCCATGGTATCGCGCCCGGTCTGGCTGGGCGGCCTGGGTTTCTCGATGAAATGGAACATGGGCTGGATGAACGATACGCTGCACTACATGCAACATGATCCGGTGCATCGGCGTTACCACCACAATCAGCTCACTTTTGGCCAGCTGTATGCCTACAGCGAGAATTTCGTCCTGCCGCTATCCCACGATGAAGTGGTGCATGGCAAGGGTTCGCTGCTGGGGAAAATGCCGGGCGACGAGTGGCAGCGCTTTGCCAACCTGCGCCTGCTGTTGGCTTACCAGATCGCTTCACCCGGTAAAAAGCTGCTGTTCATGGGCGCGGAAATTGGCCAGTCGTGGGAATGGCATGCGGCCGAAGAATTACCCTGGTGCCTGCTGCAATATCCCTTGCATGCCGGCGTGCAGCAGTTGTCCCGCGACCTCAATCATCTGTATCTGAACACCCCGGCGCTGCATGAGCTGGATTTTTCTGGCGAAGGCTTTGAATGGATAGACTGCCATGATGCCGACCAGTCAGTGCTCAGCTGGCTGCGCCGCGCACGCGATGGCAGCCACGTTGTCGTGGTGGTCAACTTTACGCCAGTGCCGCGCCAGGGCTACCGGCTGGGCGTGCCGCAAGCCACTGATTATGTCGAGCGCATGAACAGCGACTCGGCGCTCTATGGCGGCGGCGATATGGGCAATGGCGGACGGGTGCGCGCTGATCCGCTGCCGTGGATGGGGCTGCCTGCGTCAGTGGAACTGGTCTTGCCGCCGCTGGCGTTGCTGGTGCTGATGCCGGCTTGAGTGTGCGATGCAGTAAAGGCTGAGCGGCCAGG
>DILC01000073.1:8278-16593 GCA_002424865.1 Rhodocyclaceae bacterium UBA5602
CGGCTTTAGCGTTGAATGCTGGCAGAAAGCGGCTGTCTGGCAGCAACGGCAGCAACTTGGCGGCAATGCCGCCGGCGAGAAAAATGCCGCCGCGTGCGAGGCAAGCTAATGCCATATCACCGGCAAAGGCGCCATAGGCGGCAAGAAACAGTTCCAGCGAACGGTGCGCTGCGTTATCGGTAGCGATTAGCGCAGATTGGGAAATTTCGTCCGCAGGCAGAATTTCACCTGTCAGGCACTCGTGAATGGCGGTAATTCCCGGTCCCGAAACAACCTGTTCCCAGATCACCCGGCCGTGGCGCGCATGCAGGAATCGCCATAGCTGGAGTTGTTCTTCATCGGCGGGCGCGAAGGCGACATGGCCGCCTTCGCCGGGCACGATGCGCCAGCCCTGGCTTGGGGAAACCTGCGGCAAGACGATCGCCATGCCCAGGCCAGTGCCCGCGCCGACAACCAGGCGAGGTGCATCGGGCAGCGGCTGTCCTGTTTGCAGGGGCACGCATTGGTCAGCGCTCGCCGTAACCGCGCCAAGCGCTGCGGCGGCAAAGTCGTTGACCAGTTGTAGCGGAGGCAGGCCAAAGCGGCGCGCGAGTTCTTCGCGGTCGATGAGCCAGGGCAGGTTGGTCAGTCGGGCTGAGCCGCCATCATCGGCAATCGGCCCGGCCAGCGCCAGGCAGCCGCCATGCACTTGGGATGGATTGACCTGCGCATCGCTAAAAAAAGCGGCGAGCAGGCCGGTGAAATTCGAAAAGTCGGCGCTGGCGTAACGGCGCGCGGAGACCAGCACGCCATTTTCCGCCAGGCCCAGCAAGACCTTGGTGCCGCCGATGTCGCCGCCGAGGATCATGCGGATATTCTGCGGCCATGCAGCCACTGGCGCGGCAATGCGCGGAAGTCGCCCAGGTGCAAGCTGCCCATCAACTGCCAGTTTGCAATCCGCAGGGCGTAAAAGCCAGCCGCCAGATCAAGGCGCATCGAATGGCAGAAAACAGCGCGCGCTGACGCTTGTGCGGGCAGGGCTAATCCGGCCTTGTTCTGGCGCATGGCGCATGATGGTTGGCTGGCGGGTTAAGAATTGATGGCAACAAGCCATTCGTTGGTTGAAAGCATTGGTTGAAAGAATAAATCGCTTGTCATGAAGAAAAGATCAATGCTCGAAAAGATCAATGCTTCAGATCACTGGTGCCCTCGAGCAGAATCGAACTGCTGACCTACCGCTTAGGAGGCGGTCGCTCTATCCACTGAGCTACGAAGGCATGCCGCGAATTCTACCTGCTCACCTATAATTCCGCACCATTCCTGCAGCTCATCCTGCATTTGTTTTTTTCAGCTGTATTTTCTTGCGTTATTTCACGCGGTATCCGCCACTCATTCCCATGCCTTTAATTACTCTTGATCGTGCCTGCCTCGCGTATGGCCATGTTGCTTTACTTGACCGTGCCGCCATGCAGCTGGACCCTGGCGAGCGGGTTGGCTTGATTGGCCGCAATGGCACGGGTAAATCCAGCCTGCTCAAGGCGCTGGCGAATCTGGGTACGCTGGACGATGGCGTGGTTTGGCGGCAGCCGAATTTGAACATTGCTTATGTTGCGCAAGAACCGGAATTCATTGCGGGAACGACCGTGTTCGAGGCGGTGGCGTCAGGGCTGGGCGAGATATCCAGCGTGCTGGCTGAATACCACGCCGTCACGCATAAAGTCGGCGCTGGCGATACGGCGGCAATGGATCGCATGGAAGCCTTGCAAGCCATGCTGGACGCTTCTGACGGCTGGCGCATGAGTTCGCGCGTCGAGCAGGCTGTCACGCGCTTGAATCTGGATGGCGAGGCGCAAGTGGCGTCGTTGTCGGGCGGCGGCAAAAAACGCGTGGCGCTGGCGCGGGCTTTGGTGGCCGAGCCGGATTTGCTGTTGCTCGATGAGCCAACGAACCACCTGGATGTGGCAGGCATCTTGTGGCTGGAAGAATTGCTCAAGGACTATCCGGGTGCGGTGATGTTCATCACCCATGACCGCGCCTTTCTGGACAGCGTGGTGACGCGCATTGTCGAGCTGGACCGGGGCAAGTTGGTGAGCTTTCCTGGCAGCTTTGCCACTTATCAGCAACGCAAGGAAATGTTGCTGCATGAAGAGTCATTGGCTAACGCGCGTGCGGACAAATTATTGGCGCAGGAAGAAGTCTGGATAAGAAAAGGCGTGGAAGCGCGGCGCACGCGCAGTGTGGGGCGGATTCATCGCCTGGAGCAATTGCGCAGCGACCGCGCCGCGCGCCGCGCGCAGCAGGGCTCGGTTGAATTCCAACTGGTGCGCGGGGACGAGTCCGGCAAGCTCGTGGCGGAGCTCGATGGCGTCTCCAAACGCTTTGGCGGGCGCTGTGTGGTGGATAATTTTTCCTGCCGCATCCAGCGCGGCGACAAGATTGGTTTGATCGGGCCGAACGGCGCAGGTAAAACCACCTTGCTGCGCCTGATTCTGGGCGAGATTGAACCGGACGAAGGCGTGGTGCGCATGGGCAGCCGCGTTGAAGTGGCTTATTTTGACCAGTTCCGCGCCCAGCTTGACCCGGAGGCGGCCTTGGTGGATGTCATCAGCCCGGGTTCGGATTATGTGGAAATCGGGCAGGCCAAAAAGCACGTGATCAGCTATCTGGAAGACTTTTTATTCGCCCCGGAACGCGCCAGATCCCCAGTGAAATCACTGTCCGGTGGCGAGCGCAATCGCCTGCTGCTGGCCAGGCTGTTTGCCCGCCCGGCGAATGTGCTGGTGCTGGATGAACCGACCAACGATCTGGATATTGAAACGCTGGAACTGCTCGAAGCCTTGCTGCAGGATTATGCGGGCACGGTGTTTTTAGTCAGCCACGACCGCGCCTTTTTGGATAACGTGGTGACGCAAACCATTGCCAGCGAAGGGCAGGGCAAATGGAAAGAATATATTGGCGGCTACAGCGACTGGCTGCAACAGCGCGCGACAGTGGCGGGCGCCGATGCTTTAGCCACTAAAAAGACGAATCCTGGCAAGCAGGCCGCGGCAGAAAATTCGCCAACAACCGCAAACCCGTTGCCTAAAAAAAACAGCCTTAAAAACCGACGTGCCATTGACCAGTTGATGGGCAAAATTGCCCAACTCGAAACCCAGCAGGCTGCCTTGCATGCGCAGCTGGCCGAGCCAGATTTTTATCAGCAGGACGTGGCGCAGCAAAAAAAACTGCATCAAACGCTGGCCGATGTGGAAGCGGCCATCAACACGGCGCTGGCTGAATGGGAAACGCTGGAAGACAAAGCATAAACCGCCCAGCGCCAATTACCGGTATCAATTCGTTCCAGGAGAAGCAAATGAGTCAGGCAAATGTGTTAACCCATATCGTGGCAGCGGATGAAGACGATATTGTGGCCGTGGGCGAATCGCCCAAGCCCACGGACGAATGGAGTGGCTTGGAGCGGCGGGGGCTTGATACCGCCAAAATCGTGATGCTGCACACACTCGTGACGGGGGATGAATTCGAGGCCGGTGCTAGTTTGTATGAGCCTTTGTACATCGGCAGCACCGATGCCATCGTATTAAAGCTGGCCGATCGGGTGACGGAGAAACTCGCCGCTTTGGACGAAGAAGCGCTTATCGAAGTCGCCACCGAACTTGCCGCCACGGCAGACTTTGAAATGGAAGGCTGGCCGGAAGAAGAGATTGATGCGCTGGTCATGGAGCTGGCTGATTTAGCGCAACTGGCCCTCTCGCAAGGGCAGTCGCTCTACGTTTGGCTGCATCCTTTGCTGACCTGATCATCTGATTGCCTCAAATATCCATTCGTTGTGCCAACCAAAATACATACCGTGGCTGCATTGCCAGCGAAAGTTTGGTTTGTTTATTTGATCGAATGCACCGACGGCAGCATTTACACGGGCATTGCCGTGGATGTTGCCGCGCGTTTTGCGGCCCACGCTGCAGGCAAAGGTGCGCGTTACACACGCGCGCATCCGCCGTCGCGGCTGTTGGCGAGCGCCGCTTTTTCCGACCGCTCCACCGCATCGCAAGAGGAATATCGCATCAAGCAGATGGCGCCCGCCGCTAAACGCGCTTATGCCGACGTACTTGTCGCGCGGCAAGGTAAAGGCCCAGGCCCCAGTTCAAGCGCTTCACCGCAAGCCACCCACCCGCAGGAATCCTGAATGAAACGTATCTCACTGAATACCCTGATCTTTCTAGGCGCAGCCGCAGGTGTGGCGCTAGGCTTGGCCTTTGCTGCACTGGGGGCTGCATCTCCGGTGGCCCGGCAAGGCACTTACCTTGCCGGGCTGATCGGCACGCTGTTCGTGGACATGCTCAAGATGATCGTCATCCCGCTGGTGTTCACCTCCATCGCCGTAGGCGTTGCCAACTTGCGGAAGCACCAGCAAATGCACCGCGTGTGGACGCGCACGGTGGGCTTTTTTGTTTTCTCCATGGCGCTCTCCATTATCGTTGGCTTGGGCATCAGCCATATTGTTCGCCCAGGGCATGGCCTGCATCTTGGGATGTTTGCCCATGTCATGCCTGCCACACCCGTAGAAGCCGCCTCAGCGGCGGATTTTTTTGCCCGGTTTTTGCATGCGGTGTTCATGAACCCAATCAAAGCCATGGCGCAGGGCGATGTTTTTGCTGTTGTCGTGTTCGCCCTGATCTTGGGCGTTGCCCTCGTTAAAGGCGGCGAGCGCTTTGCCCGCGTGCATGGGCTGCTGGAAGAAGTCTTGGGCGTCATGCTCATGCTGGTTGGCTGGATCATGCGCTTGGCGCCCTTGGGCATCATGGCCTTGCTTGCCAAACTCATGGCCACGCAAGACGCCGCCATGCTCAGCACGCTCGCCACGTTTATTGCCGTGGTGATCGGCTCGCTGTTGCTGCATGGCGTGGTGTTATTGCCGCTGATTTTGTATTTGGTCACGGGCATGACACCCTGGCATTTCTGGCGCGGCGCACGCGAGGCGCTGATCACCGCTTTTGCCACCAGTTCGAGCGCCGCCACCGTGCCCGTCACCTTGCGCTGTGCAGAGCAGCACCTGCATGTGAAGCCCGATATTGCAGGCTTTGTGATTCCGCTGGGCGCCACCATGAACATGGATGGCACAGCTCTTTACGAAGCTGCCGCAGCGCTGTTTATCGCCAATCTTGTCGGCATGGATTTGAGCCTCGCGCAACAACTCATCGTGGTGATCACTGCCATGATCGCCGCTATTGGCGCACCGGGCATTCCTTCGGCGGGCATGGTCACCATGGTGATGGTGCTGCAATCTGTCGGCCTGCCTGCTGAAGCTATCGCCATTTTGCTGCCCATTGACCGCCTGCTGGACACCTTCCGTACCGCTGTGAATGTCGAAGGCGATATGGTGGGCAGTTTAGTGGTGCAGAAGTGGGTCAGGGCAGGGATGCGGTGAAGCGGGGCTCTCAAGACGTCAGAAAAAACCGGTGTCATCCAAATTGCCAAAGACGAGTTGCTGTAGCCGACTGAATGGGCGTGCAGTGCGGGTTTGGCGCGTTGCTGAAGGACCGTTGATTGATTTTCTATTGCCGCAGTGAATAATCCAGTGAATAACCCAGCCGAAAACTTGCTTGATAAAACCGCCACCTGTTATCACTGTGGCTTGAGTATCCCTGACGGGGCGCATTTCTCGGTCGAGATCAATGGCACGTCCCATGCGCTTTGCTGCATGGGGTGTCAGGCGGTGGCGCAAGCGATTGTGGATCATGGCCTGACCGAATACTACCGGCATCGCGATGCCTTGCCGGAAAGCCCGCGTGAGGCGCTCCCCGTGGCGCTGGATGAGCTTGGCTTGTTTGATCATCCAAAAATACAGGCCAGTTTTGTGCGCGCGCTGGGCGAGCATGAACGCGAAGCGGCGCTGATTTTAGAGGGGATCACTTGTGCTGCCTGCGTTTGGCTGAATGAGGCGCACTTGCGCCGTCAGCCCGGCGTGTTGGCGGTGGACATCAATTACGCCACGCGGCGGGCGCAGGTGCGCTGGGATGCGCGGGTGACCAAGCTCTCCAGATTGCTCGAAGCCATTGCCGCGATCGGTTATCGTGCGCATCCCTATGACGCGGCACGCGCCGAAAATATCGCCCAGCAGGAGCGCAAGGGCGCGCTGTGGCGCCTGTTTGTGGCGGGCTTTGGCATGATGCAGGTGATGATGTATGCCTTTCCGGTGTATATCGCGCAAACCGCCAGCGGCAGCGATATGTCCGCCGATATTGAACAGTTGATGCGCTGGGCGAGTTTGATCCTGACTTTGCCCGTGGTGCTTTATTCTGCCGCGCCTTTTTTCCTCAACGCCTGGCGCGATTTGCGCCTGTGGCGGCTGGGCATGGATGTGCCGGTTGCCATCGGGGTGGGCAGCGCCTTTCTGGCGAGCTTATGGGCAACCCTCTCTGGCCAGGGCGAAGTGTATTTTGATTCGGTTACCATGTTTGTGTTCTTTTTGCTGACCGGGCGTTATTTTGAAATGATGGCGCGGCAAAAGGCAGTACGTAGCGTGGAGTCGCTCTCGCGTGCGCTGCCTGCCTTGGCCAGCCGGTTTTTAGCCTGGCCGGGTCGGGCAGTGGCGCAGGTGGCGGCCGTTGAGCTCGCGGTGGGGGATGTCATACAAATCAAGCCGGGGGAGAGCGTGCCCGCCGATGGGGTGGTGATAGACGGCGCAAGTGCGGCGGACGAAGCCTTGCTGACGGGCGAGAGTCGGCCGGTGGCGAAAGCCGTGGGGGATGTTTTGATTGGCGGTAGCGTGAATGTGACGAGTCCCCTGGTGATGCGCGTCACGCAGGTGGGTGAGGCCACGCGCCTGGCCACGATCACGCGTTTGATGACGCGGGCGGCGACGGAAAAGCCGCGTGTGGTGCAGTTGGCTGACCGTATTGCCGGCCGTTTTGTGAGCGCTGTGCTTGTGCTGGCGGTAGTGGCAGCGCTGGTCTGGTGGCAGATTCAAGCGGGGCAAGCCTTGTGGGTGTTTGTCGCGGTTTTGGTGGTGAGCTGCCCCTGCGCCTTGTCGCTGGCCACACCCGTTGCCTTGATGGTGGCCACGGGCGCCTTGGCTACGCGCGGCCTGCTGGTTACGCGCGGCCATGCGATCGAGGCACTCGCACAAGCCCGGCATATTGTTTTTGACAAAACGGGCACGCTCACGCTCGGGCATTTGGCCTTGGTGGAAACACAAGCCTTTCAGGGTAGCCCGGCGCAGGCGATTGCCCTGGCGGCGGCGCTGGAGCAAGGTTCCGAGCATCCGGTCGCGCATGCCTTGCAGCGGGCGGCCAAGTCAGTTTTGCTGTCCGGGCCAGGGGCAGATTCAGCTGAAATCACGCCAGCCGTGAATGTGCGTGCCGTCACCGGTCAAGGTGTATCGGGTCTTATTGCTGGACGCGAGTGGCGCTTGGGGCGGCCGGATTTTGTAGCGGCTTTGCATCAACGCCCGGTGCCTGATGCGGTGGGCAAAAAAGTCGGCTTTGGCGAGACGGCGATAGCGCTCGGTTCTGATCAGGGTTGGGCGGCTTTTTTCTATTTCAGTGACACCGTGCGCCCGGAAGCCTTGGCGGCCATGGCGGCCTTGCGCGATGCGGGTGTGGCCTTGTCGATTTTTAGTGGTGACACGCCAGCTGCCGTTCAGCATGTGGGCCAATTATTGGGCATTGAGGATGCGCGGGGCGGCATGACGCCTGAGGACAAGCATGCGGCGCTCGCCGCGCTGCAAGCGCATGGCGCGGTGGTGGCCATGGTGGGCGATGGCGTGAATGATGCGCCGGTGCTGGCGCGGGCGCAGGTGTCGATTGCCATGGGCGGCGGGGCGGATCTGGCGCGCGCACAAGCGGATATCGTGTTGCTGGGCAATCAGTTGTCAGCGCTGGCCAGTGGCCTGCAGTTGGCGAAAACAACCCTGCGCATCGTGCGGCAAAATCTGGCTTGGTCTTTTGCTTACAACTTGACTGCCATTCCGTTGGCGATGCTGGGCTGGGTTACGCCCTGGATGGCGGGGATAGGCATGTCGGCCAGCTCGCTCTTTGTGGTGCTCAATGCCTTGCGGTTAAATCAGGGAAAATACTTTAATAGCAAATGATATGTTAATGAAATTAAATAAGAAAGTTATTCATGGACAGCCTCTATCTTTTAATTCCGATCTCTTTGCTGATCGTGTTTTGCATTGGCCTGATTTTCTGGTGGTCATTAAAAAACGGTCAATTTGATGATCTGGAAGGGCCGGGTTATCGGGTGTTAATGGATGACGATGATGTTTTGCCGAAAACCGATTTGCCGCCAAAAAGCGACGTGTCCGACGTGTCCCGTGTGGATGGGCAAAGAAAGCC
>DILC01000073.1:16750-33527 GCA_002424865.1 Rhodocyclaceae bacterium UBA5602
CGTCTGCATGTTAACATTCAGCCCCTGCCTAACGTACATAGCGCCGATGAGCCGTCCCGAATCATGAAATCCATCCACTTTCGCGGCAAGGCGGCTATCCGGCCCGCTGCGCCGGGTGATGACACAGCGCACTTGCACAAGCCTTTCCCGTTAAATCGGCGTGTCCTGATCTGCGAGTAACGCTCGCTTTCCTTTTATTGGCCTTTCACTTTCATGCCTTACGAATTTCTCATCGGGTTGCGCTACACGCGTGCCCAGCCGCGCGAAGGCGGTGGCAATCAATTTATTTCCTTTATTGCGCTCATTTCCATGCTCGGCTTGGCGCTTGGCGTGGCGGCGTTGATTATTGTCCTGTCCGTCATGAATGGTTTTCAGCAGGAACTGCGCGAACGGATTTTGGGCGTGGTCTCGCATATTCAGGTCTCGAATGAAGCGGGCGAACTGGCTGACTGGCCCCGCGTGGTGCAAAACGTGGCACGCCACCCGCGCGTCAAGGCGGCAGCGCCTTTTGTGCAGCAGCAAGGCATGGTAAGCTTTGACGGCCAGGTGCGCGGCGTGATGGTGCGTGGCATCGTGCCCGCCGCAGAAGACACCGTCGCCCAGTTCAGCCAGCACATGAGCGCGGGCAAGCTAGCCCTGCTTGTCCCCGGTGAATTTGGTATCGTGCTGGGGAGCGAGTTGGCGCATGCCCTGCATGCCGGCCTGGGCGACAAGATTACCTTGCTGGCGCCGCAAGGCTTGGTGACGCCGGCAGCGATTTTGCCGCGCGTCAAACAGTTTCGCGTGGTGGGCGTGTTTGACGTGGGCATGTATGAATTCGATTCGGGGCTGGCGTTGATCAACATGGCCGACGCGCAAACCCTGTACCGCATGGGCGATCGCGTCTCGGGCGTGCGCTTGAAGGTGGATGACTTGTTCGCTGCGCCGCAAATCAGCCGTGAGCTGTTGCGCTATCTGGATGTGGATGAAGGCGTGAGCGACTGGACGCGCAGCCATGCCAATTTTTTCCGTGCGGTGGAAATCGAAAAGCGCATGATGTTTCTGATCCTGCTGCTGATCGTCGCCGTGGCGGCGTTCAATATCGTGTCGACGTTGGTGATGGCGGTGCAGGACAAGCGGGCGGATATTGCGATTTTGCGCACGCTGGGCGCGAGCCCCAAAAGCATCATGGGGATTTTTATCGTGCAGGGCACCTTGATTGGCGTGGTCGGCTTACTCGTCGGCGTATTCATGGGCGTGGCGGTTTCGCTCAATATTGACGTGGTCGTGCCGTTTATCGAGCGCGTGTTTGGCATGCAGTTCCTGTCCAAAGAGGTGTACTACATCACCGAGTTGCCCTCGGACATGCACTGGTCGGATGTGGCGACGATCAGCGGGGTGTCGTTTTTGCTCACCATTGTGGCCGCGATTTATCCCAGCTGGCGCGCCTCGCGCACGCAACCGGCGGAGGCGTTGCGCTATGAGTGAAGCCATGAATGAAGCTAGGCAAGTGATTGCGTGTGACGGGCTGGCCAAGGTATTTCACCAGGGCGGCGTGGCCGTGCCGGTGTTATCCGGCGTGAGCTTGGCAGTCGGCGCTGGCGAGACGGCGGCGATTGTGGGCGCGAGCGGTTCAGGCAAGAGCACGCTGCTGCATTTGCTCGGCGGGCTGGATCAACCCAGTGCGGGGGCGGTGACGCTGCTGGGACAAAATTTAGCGCAAGTGGGTGAAGTCGAGCGCGGCCGCTTGCGCAACCAATCACTGGGTTTTGTGTATCAGTTTCATCATTTGCTGGCTGAATTTTCCGCGCTGGAAAATGTCGCCATGCCCTTGCTTATTCGCCGCATGCCGCGTATGGATGCCTTGGCGCAGGCAGCCGTTGTCTTGCGGCGTGTGGGTTTGGGGCACCGCTTGACGCATCGCCCCGGTGCGTTGTCGGGCGGCGAGCGCCAGCGTGTGGCCGTGGCTCGTGCCTTGGTGACCCAACCAGCTTGCCTGTTGGTGGATGAACCCACGGGGAATCTCGATCGCGCCTCGGCAGACGCCGTGTTTGATCTGCTGTTGGAACTTTGCCGTGAAGTGGGCACGGCCTTGGTCATGGTCACGCATGACGCCAGCCTTGCCGCGCGCACTTCACGCGTGCTGCATTTACGCGATGGTCGGTTAGCCGGCGTTTAGTCCGGCTAACGCGCATGGTCGCCAGCGCTTACCCGCGAGGATGAAAACGTGCGCAAGCATAAACGCCCCCGACCCCACACCCCGCCCCAGGGCGGGGCGGCTCATCGGGATCATGGACGTTAATGTGCGCGCCTGCCACGCCAGACAGGAATCAGCGCGAGCAGGCAAAGCATGAGCGCCAGCGTATTGCCCCAGCGCGCATAGGGCGTTAAGCCTTGGTAGCCTTGGGCGGACACGGTGAGTGCATCAATGCTAAAGGGCGCCAGGCGAGCGGCGACGATGCCTTTGGGGGTGATCATCGCTGTCATGCCGGTGTTGGTTGCGCGCAGCAAGGTGCGGCCGGTTTCCATGGCGCGCATTTGGGCGATTTGCAGGTGCTGGGGTTGCGCGAGCGAATCGCCAAACCAGGCGGTGTTGGAAAGATTGATCAGCAAGGTGGCGTGGGGCAAGGACGAAATGATTTCTTCGCCGAATAAATCTTCATAGCAAATGTTGGGCGCGATGCGGTGTTCCCCCAGGATCAGCGGCGCTTGGTACGCAGCCCCTGCGCTAAAGCTGGACATGGGGATATTCACTAGCTGAAAAAACCAGGCAAAGCCGGGCGGGGCGTATTCGCCAAAGGGCACCAGGTGGCGTTTGGCGTAGGCGCTGACTTGCCCCGGTGCGCCGTTAAAAGTCGGCTGTAGCAGGACGGCGCCATTGGTGTATTCATTCGTTCGGGTGGCAATGGGTGCGCCGATCAAGGCCGCGCCGTGGTGGGTGAAGCCTTGCAGAATGGAGAGCGGCACTTCGTTAAACATGAGCGGCAGTGCGGTTTCCGGCAGGATGGTCAATTCCGCCGGGTGTTGTTGCGCGAGCCGCGTATAAGTGTCAATGGAGAGCGCAAGGCGGTTTGGATCCCACTTCAGGCTTTGCGCCACATTGCCTTGCAACAGCGCGACGGTGAGGGGTTTGCCGCTGGGCTGTGTCCAGTCCATCTGGCGCAGCACTGCGCCATTGGCCAGAATAAACACAATGCTGGACCAGGCTTTGATGGATTTGCCGCGCGTCTTGAATAAAACGGCCAGCAAACCGGCGAGCAAGGCCACCAGGCCGCTCACGCCATACACGCCGAGCACCGCGCTCCAACCGGCGAGCGGGCTGGGCGGGGTTTGCGAATACCCCGCGGCGAGCCAGGGAAAGCCAGTGAACAAGGTGCCGCGCAGCCATTCGGTGAGCGTCCATAGCGCGGCAAAAAGCAGGGCTTGGCGCATCGGCGCCGTGCTTGCCAGGCGGGCCTTCGAGCGCAAGAAAAGCCCGCCTGCGAGCGCCGGAAAAGTGGCCAGCAACAAGCAAAACAGAAACGTTGCGGTGATCGCCAAGGGCATGGCCATGCCGCCAAAGGTATGCAGGCTGACATACACCCACGAGACGCCTGTTAAAAAACAACCCAGTCCCCAGGCCAGGCCGAGCAGGGCAGCGTGTTTGGCAGAGGGCGCACGCTGCCAGAGCAGCAACAAGCCTAAAAGCGAAAAAGTCGGCGCTGGCAACACGCCAAAGGGGGCAAAGCCCAGCGTGCACAGCGCGCCCAGCAGGAAGGCCAGGCTAACGTTCATGGTAAGCAAATACCGCCCGCTGAAGGCGCGCGCGCTGGTTTGGCTGCGGGTTTGGTCGCGGGCTAGGGGGCGCAGGTGTTGCGGCACTCATGCGTCAGTGGGCAAGAGTGGCAAGGCCTTTTGCGGATCAACCAGCAAGGTGTGCACGCGGCGGCTGTCGGCGCGCAGGATTTGAAAGCGCATGCCGTCAATGTCGATCACTTCATTGCGTTTGGGCAAGCGTCCCAGATGGTGAATGACCAGGCCGCCAACCGTGCTGAAATCTTCATCCGCGTAATGGGTGCCAAAGGCGGCGTTAAAGTCGGCGATTTCGGTAATCGCCTTGACGCGGTAAACACCGTTGTTATCCAGCACGATCGTGCCTTCGGTTTCATCAAAGTCGTATTCGTCTTCAATGTCGCCGACAATTTGTTCGAGCACGTCTTCAATGGTCACAATCCCGGCCACGCCGCCGTATTCGTCCACTACCACGGCCATGTGATTGCGCGAGGCGCGGAATTCGCGCAGCAGAACATTCAGCCGCTTGGATTCAGGAATGAACACCGCCGGACGCAGGCTGGCGCGCAGGTCGAAGGTCTTGTCGGCGACATGGCGCAGCAGGTCCTTGGCCAGCAAAATGCCGATGACATTGTCTTTGCCTTCGCTGATCACCGGAAAACGGGAGTGCGAGGTTTCAACGACCTGAATGATGATTTTTTCCAGTGGGTCGTCGATGGCGATCACGTCCATTTGCGAGCGCGGCACCATGATGTCGCGCACCGACATGTCGGCGACAGACAAGGCCCCTTCGATAATCGAGAGCGCATCGGCGTCCATCAGGTGACGCTCAAAAGCCTTGTGCAGCAGTTGCAGGAGTTGTTCGCGGTCTTCGGGTTCGCGCATCAAGAGCGAGGAAAGACGTTCTATGAAACTAGGTCGACTGGAAGGATCCATGGTGGTCAAACGTTGTTAATCGGGGCCAAGCGCGATAAAAACAAGCTGGCAGCGCATGTTCAAGCATACGGATCAGGGTAGCCCAGAGTTTGCAGAATCCCGCGCTCTTTGGCTTCCATGATCGCCGCATCATCCGCGTGTGTCTCGTGATCAAAGCCTTGCAAGTGAAGCATACCATGCACAATCAAGTGCGCAAAATGGGCGTCCAGGGGCTTTTTTTGTTCTTCGGCTTCACGCAATACGACAGCCGGGCAGATGATCAGGTCGCCGCACAGAAGCGCTTCATCGTGCTGATACGGGAAAGAGAGCACATTGGTGGCGTAATCTTTAGCGCGCCAGCGGCGGTTCAGTTCCTGACCTTCCGCCGCATCCACAAAGCGCACGGTGATCTGCGCGGGTGCTTTGTATACCGCATGGCCACTGGCGCGCACCCAACGCCGCACCTGCGTGCGCGTGGGCGCGTGTGCCTTGCCGCTCGGGTATTGGATGGATAGTTGCAACTCAGGCAGGGTCTGGCGCATTTTTTATCGGGCACTCACCGCTGGCATGGGTGGCATAAGTGGGGCATAAGCAAGGAAACCAAGGAAGCACGCGCAAGGAAATCCGCAACGAAGCATGCACCGAAAAATTGGGGCCGGAAAATTGGAGCCGGAAAATAAAAAAGCTGACCGAAATCAGCTTTTTTATTGTTTTTTGGTGCGCCCGGAGAGATTCGAACTCCCTACCCCTTGGTTCGTAGCCAAGTACTCTATCCAGATGAGCTACGGGCGCTAGAGAGGTCGGCATTATAAGCATGAAACCGAAACATTGGGCGAATTTTTATGCAAATGGTGAGAAAAATCGACTGCCGACTGTTGGGCTATTTTTTGGGCTATTGATTGTCCATTGCTTTTCAAGGAGTTGCAAGTTTTTTGCTGGGTGACCCAGTCCGCCTAAGCGGATCCCGTCGCATGAGCCAAGCCATGCGCATGGGCGCAAAGCAATGTGCAAGTGGCACAACGGCGGTGCAGTGTATATTTCGTGCGCCATGCTAGCTTATATCATTCGCCGTCTGCTCTATGCCGTGCCTATCCTGCTGGGCGTGAATTTGCTCACGTTCCTGCTGTTCTTTGTCGTCAATTCCCCGGACGATATGGCGCGCATGCAGCTGGGGGTCAAGCGCGTGACGCCTGAGGCAATCCAGAAATGGAAGGCCGATCGCGGCTACGACCAACCGCTCATGTGGAATGGGCAGGCCAACGGGGTGGCTAAAGCAACCGACACGGTGTTTTTCAATAAATCCATGCGCATGTTTTTGGGCGATTTTGGCCGGGCGGATGATGGCCGCGATATTGCGGATGAAATAAAGCGACGCGCCATGCCTAGCCTGGCAGTTGCCGTGCCGACATTCATTTTGGGGCTGGGCGTGGCGATTGCGTTTGCTTTATTGCTGGTGTTTTTTCGCGCCAGCGTCCTGGATTTTGCCGGGGTGGTGCTGTGCGTGGCCATGATGTCGATTTCCGGTTTGTTTTACATCATCGGCGGCCAATGGCTGGTGGCTAAAGTGTGGCAGTGGGTGCCCATTTCCGGTTATGCAACCGGGTTTACGGCGGCTAAATTTTTAGTGTTGCCGGTTGTGATCGGCGTGATTGCCGGGCTGGGGGCTGCCGCACGCTGGTATCGCACGATTTTTCTGGAAGAAATTTCCAGGGATTATGTGCGCACCGCGCGTGCCAAGGGCGTATCGGAAACAGGGGTGCTGTTTATTCATGTCTTGCGCAATGCCATGATCCCGATTTTGACGGGCGTGGTGGTGGTGATTCCGACCTTGTTCATGGGCAGCTTGCTGACCGAGTCCTTTTTTGGCATTCCCGGTTTGGGCAGCTACACCATCGAAGCCATTAACGCGCAGGATTTTTCTGTTGTGCGGGCGATGGTTTTCATGGGTTCGGTGCTGTATATCGCGGGTTTATTGGCAACGGACATTTCGTACACGCTGGCCGACCCGCGTGTGAGCTTGAAATGATTTTGGGTCCGAGTTTTCCATGAACCTGTTACCTTTTCAAATCGTTGTGCTGTGGTCTGATGCCTTGTTGTTCGCCTTGCTTGCGGCTGTTTTTCTGCTGGCGCTCTGGGCGCGTCGTCAAGCGCCGTTGCGCGCTTCCTGGGCGAGGGTCGCGGCGAACAAGGCGGCGATGGTTTCGGTTACTATCCTGATGGCATTTTTGCTGATTGGCGTCCTCGATTCGCTGCATTATCGGGCCCGGCTGGATGCGGCTCCCGGCCAGGCCGCAGCCGGCAAGGCAATTTATGCCGTGGAGGTGACTTCGCTTCTGGATGCCTTGCTCGCCCCTTTGCGTGAGCATCCGGAAAAAACCTATTCAGCGCCCTTGGCAACCCACTTGTTCGCCAAAGAGCCTTTGCCGGGCACGGAAATGCGCGATTTTCCGCGGCTGGCCTGGGGCGGGGCGCATTTATTCGCCACCGGACAGGCGGCGGAAGATGCGCTTGCGGCTCACCATGTGAAAGATGTGCTGCAACGAGGGGTTTTGGGCGCGGCGGGCGGGCTGTTGTTTTGGTTGCTTGCCCTATTTATTGTTCAGCGCGCGAACATCGCCTGGCGCAGAAAAAGCGCACAAAAAGTCGGCTCTGGTGATACGGCGCCTGATTCGAATCAGGCCGTTTTTTTGCCGAAGGCGGTTGTCCCAACGCCAAACCCGCCCGCCCGCAATGCGGTGTCGTTGACCTTGTTGGCGTTGTGCGTCCTGGCGGGCGTGGCGATTGGTTTGGGCACGGGTTATCACGTGCTGGGTACGGACAAGGTCGGGCAGGACGTGCTTTACCTCTCATTGAAAAGCATACGCACCGGATTATTGATCGGCACGCTCACGACGCTGGTGATGTTGCCAGTGGCCGTGGTGCTGGGGATTTTGGCGGGTTTTTTGGGCGGCTGGGTGGATGATCTCATCCAGTATCTCTACACCACGCTCAATTCCATCCCTGGCGTTTTGCTGATTGCTGCGGCTGTGTTGATGATGCAGGTGCTGATCGACACGCACCCCGAGTGGTTCACCACGGCGGCTGAACGGGCGGACGCACGGCTCCTGGCTTTATGCCTGATCCTCGGCATGACCAGCTGGACAGGCCTGGCGAGGCTGTTGCGCGGCGAGACCTTGAAATTGCGCGAACTGGAATTTGTGCAGGCAGCGCGCGCTTTTGGGGTGGGGCGCCTGGCCATCATGCAGCGGCATATCCTGCCCAACCTCATGCACATCGTGCTCATCGCCCTGGTCATGGATTTTTCCGGCCTGGTGCTGGCCGAAGCGGTGCTGTCTTACGTTGGCGTGGGGGTTGATCCTTCTACCATCTCGTTTGGCACCATGATTAATGCCGCGCGCATGGAGCTCGCGCGCGACCCGATGGTGTGGTGGTCGCTGGCCTCTGCCTTTAGCTTCATGTTCATTCTGGTGCTGGCGGCCAATTTATTTACCGACGCCGTGCGCGATGCGTTCGACCCGCGCGCCATGTCTTGATCGCCATGAATTTATTGACGGTTAAGGACCTGGTCATCGACATCGGCCAATCACGGCCAATAGATGGCATTTCATTTGCCATCGCCGCCGGTGAATGCTTTGCCCTGCTGGGTGAATCCGGTTGCGGTAAATCCATGACGGCGCTGGCCTTGATGCGGCTTTTGCCGCCCAATGCGGCGGTGAGTCAAGGCAGCATCGAGTTTGCCGCGAAAGAAAATCAAGCCCTGGATTTACTCTCTTTGCCGGAGCAAAAAATGCGGCAAATACGGGGTGGCGGCATCGGCATGATTTTTCAGGAACCGGCCACGAGTTTGAACCCGGTGATGCGCATAGGACAGCAAATTGGCGAGGCCCTGGCGCTGCACGGGCAACGCCAGAGGCAGGCGGCGCGGGCGATCGAGTTGCTCACCCAGGTGGGCATTCCTGATCCAGTGCGGCGCTTGGACGAATACCCATTTCAGCTCTCGGGTGGCATGAAGCAGCGGGTGATGATTGCCATGGCTTTGGCCGGCCGGCCGCAGCTCCTGATCGCCGACGAGCCAACCACGGCGCTGGATGTGACCATTCAGGCACAAGTGCTGGATGTGCTGGACCGCTTGCGCCGCGAGCAAGGCATGGCGGTGTTGCTGATTAGCCACGATTTAGGGGTAGTCGCCCGCATGGCCGATCGCGTGGGCGTGATGTATGCGGGGCAATTGGTGGAAACCGCACCGCGTGCAGCGTTTTTCGAGCGACCAACGCATCCTTATGCCGTGCGCCTGTTTGCGGCCTTGCCTGATCCATCGCGACGTGGCAGCCAGCTTGCCACCATCCCCGGCAGCGTGCCGCCCGCCAATACGCGCTACACCGGATGCCGGTTTGCGGCGCGCTGTAGTGACGCCATGCCGGTTTGTCGCACGGCTATGCCAGCGTGGCGTGGGGTTGAGAACGCGGCGGCAAACTCATTTGCCAACGAGCCTCCAAACGCAGCCGCAAATCAAGCCGCTGAAAAAGTCCGGTCAATGCATGCAGTGCGCTGCTTTTTGGAATGCGCCCCGCAAGCAGCGGCCCCTGTCGAGGCTGGCAAAATAGAGGTTGAATCAGCGAGTCCTGGTGTGGCCATTCAAGGCAATGCCCTCCCCTTGCTGGCGGTGACTGGTTTAAAAGTGCATTTCCCGATCAGGCGTGGCGTGTTGCAGCGCACGGTGGGTCATGTGCGCGCGGTCGATGGCGTGTCGTTCACGCTGCATGCCGGGCGCACGCTGGCCTTGGTGGGCGAATCGGGTTGTGGCAAAACCACGGCAGGCAAGGCGATTTTGCAGCTTGTGCCGCCCACTGGCGGACAGGTGAATTTGCGCGGCCAGTCGCTTGCGGGGTTGTCCGCGCGTGAAATGCGGCCTTTGCGTGCACAAATGCAGATGATTTTTCAAGATCCGTTTGCTTCGCTCAACCCGCGCATGCGGGTGGGCGAGATCATTGCTGAAGGTATGCGGGCGTTGGCGGTGGGCACAGGTGAAGTCGGCGCGGCGGCTGGTAAACGGTCGTCAGGTAAAAACCCGTCCACCCAAGCAACACCCTACGCGGCGCGTGTGGCCATGCTGTTGGAGCGTGTCGGCCTGCACGCCGGGATGGCCGACCGTTATCCGCATGAGTTCTCGGGCGGGCAGCGGCAGCGCATTGCCATTGCGCGGGCCTTGGCGGTCAATCCGGCCTTGCTGGTGTGCGATGAGCCGACCAGCGCGCTGGATGTTTCGGTGCAGGCGCAAATTTTGAACCTGCTGGCGCAATTGCAGCGCGAGCATCAGCTGGCGTTTTTGTTCATCACCCACAACATTGCTGTGGTGGATTATCTCGCGCATGAGGTGGCGGTGATGTATCTCGGGCAGATTGTGGAGCAAGGAACGACGGATGAAGTCTTGCGCAACCCGCAGCATCCGTACACCAAGGCTTTGCTCGCGGCGGTGTTGCCAGTGCACGGCTTGATACGGCCAAGAGAGCCGCTCTCTGGTGAGATGCCTTCCGCTGCCAATCCCCCCAGCGGTTGCCATTTTCATCCCCGCTGTCCGCTGGCGGATGCAGGCTGTCGCTCCCAAGCGCCACTGGACGTGGTGATCAGCGCGACGCATCGCGTGCGCTGTTTGAAAATCCAGCCTTAAAAAAAGCGAACTGGGCATTTTTAGCGTGAAACAACGCCATTTGATGCCGGGACACTTATTTTTACTTTTTCGCTTTGCTGGCATTCCCCTGGGTGGTTTTTTTACGCTTGGCCGCTGGCTTGGCTTTTGATCCTGTCCCTGTGATGCTGACAGAAACCCGCTGGTTTTTCTTGCCGGTTTTGGCCGCAGGTTTTTTTATCCTGGCTGTATGGGACTTTTTATCCGTCGCCTTGCCACGCTTGGTTGCTTGGCGAGCTTTGCTTGGGGGCTCATCATCGTCTGTCACGGCGACCATCTCGTCCGTTATGACGGCGCCTTTGCCTGGCACCAGAAGGCCTAAACCTGGGTAGGTTTTTGAGCGCTTATTCAAGCCATTGATTTTTTGCAGGTAGGCCACACTCACGCCATAACGGCGCGCCACGCCAGCCAGTTTTTCTCCCCTGCCCAGGGTGTGCGTGCGCCAGCTGGCCAGCGGTTTGTCCCGTGCTTCGTAATCGGCCAGATTCGCCAGAAAACGCTTGGCCTTATCGCTCGGAATGACCAAGGGGCTGTTTGCGCTATCCGGCATGATGGGGCGTTTATAGGCGGGGTTCAAAGCGAGAAATTCGGTGACTGGAATTTCGGCCAAACGTGCCGCGATGGCCACGTCCATGTCACCCGTGCGCTCAATCATCTGGAAATAGGGCTGATTTGGAATGGGGTCGAGGGTGAAGTTGAACAAAGCCGGGTTGGCCAGGATATTTTTGAGCGCTTGCAGTTTGGGCACGTAATAACGCGTTTCTTCCGGCATGGTGAGGTGCGCGTAATCGGCAGGCAAACCCTTGGCCTGGTTTTTGGCAATCGCGCGGCCCACCGCGCCTTCGCCCCAGTTGTAGGACGCCAGCGCCAGTTGCCAGTCGCCGTGCATCTCGTAGATGTATTGCAGATAATCCAGCGCTGCGTTGGTCGAGGCGATGACGTCGCGCCGCTCATCAAACCAGTCGTTTTGCTTGAGGTTGTAATACTTTCCCGTGGATGGAATAAATTGCCACAAGCCCTCAGCGCTCGCTGGCGAGCGTGCTTGCGGGTTGTAAGCGCTTTCCACAATCGGCAGCAAGGCAAGCTCGGTGGGCATGCCGCGTTTGTCGAGCTCAGAGACGATGTGGTACAGGTACCGGCGGCTGCGGTTAAACAGCGTGCGTAAAAAGTCCGGTCGGTTCAAGTACCAGGCTTGCCGATCCGCCACCAGCTTGTTGTCCAGATCCGGCATGGCAAAGCCGTTCCTGACGCGTTGCCATAAATCATCTGGCTGGGTTGTCAGGTCAAGAAGGGGAATGCGCGCCGCATCATCCGGCACACTGAGCGCGGTTGATTTGGCCTCGTTTGACGGTGGCCGTGTGGTTAAGTTATCGGGGGGGGGGGCGGGTAAGACGGAGGTCGTTTGACAACCGGTGAGGAGCAGCAAAAACAGGCAGGAAAGAAGGAATGGACGCATTAAGTCGAATAATCCGGGAAATTTGAACGGGGTGCAAAACAGGGCCGGGGAAGGCTGTTTGATGATTTAGAAGTTGTTCTTCCATTCGCGAATCGCGGTAAATGTCTCCAGCGCATCTTTTGCCGGGCGGCCTAGCCGAATGGCTGCGGCGGCGCGAACCGCGGGGGCGTCCGAGCGTAAAAAGGGGTTGGTTGCCAATTCCAGCGCGATGTGTGTCGGCACGGTAAAACCGCCTTTCGCCCGGACAGCGGCGACTTCCTGGGCGCGGCGCTGGATGGCCTGGTTGTCTGGTTCAACGGCCAGTGCAAAGCGCAGGTTCGCGGCGGTATATTCGTGCGTGCAATACACAAAAGTCGGCGCTGGCAACACGGCGAGTTTGGCCAGGGAGGCATGCATTTCTGCAGGCGTGCCTTCAAAAATGCGTCCGCAACCGGCGGCGAACAGGGTGTCGCCACAAAATACCGCGCCGGCTTCGTTGATGCGCGCATCGTAATAGGCCAAATGGCTGCGCGTGTGGCCAGGCAGGGCGATGACATCAAACGCGCAGTCAAGTTGGGGCAAATCAATATGTTCGCCGCCTGTTAATGGGTGCGACAAGCCGGGGATTTTTTCCACGCCAGGGCCATACACCGGCGCGGGGTGTTTCGTCAGGATCTCGGCAATGCCGCCAATGTGGTCGGCGTGGTGATGCGTGACTAAAATGGCGCACAGCGTTTCGCCCGTCCGCGCCAGGTATTCGCACACGGTGGCGGCATCGCCCGGATCTACGACAGCGACTTTGTCGGCATGGCGCAGCACCCAGATGTAGTTGTCGGCGAAGGCGGGCAGGGCGATAATCTCGACGGCTGATTTTTTACTCATGGTTTCACCTCTTACTAAATTACAATGTCAATTCAAGGTCTTGAAGTATGGCTGGAAACGTCGGCAGGACGTTATGTGCTGGATTGGGAGCAAAAAAAACATGACCTCCTGGTGAGCAATGTGTTCGGCTTTAATGCCGTACAGCTCTCATTGCCACGTCATGATTTTTTACGCGCCAATCGCATGCCGTTACGTTTTCGGTGTGACGATGGGCGCTATGCCGGGGCGACAGAAGTTCTCGCCGACCTGCATTATCTGCCATTTGCGTCCAATAGTCTTGATTTGGTTGTCTTGCCGCATGCCCTGGAGTTCGATCCGCATCCGCATCATGTCTTGCGTGAAGTCGAGCGCGTGCTGGTGCCCGAAGGTCAGGTGATCATTACCGGCTTTAATCCGTTGAGCCTGTGGGGCCTGCGGCGCAAATGTACCCGGCAGGATGCGTTGCCCCCATGGCGGGGGCATTATTTGAGCGTGCCGCGGCTCAAAGACTGGCTCGCGCTATTGGGGTTCGAGATGCAGGCGGGTGCGTTTGGCTGCTATGCGCCCGCGGTGACGCAAGAAAAATGGTTGCGCCGGTTTCATTTCATGGAAGCCGCAGGTGACCGCTGGTGGCCGATTGCGGGGGCGGTTTATATTGTGCAGGCAGTGAAGCGCCAGCATGGGATGCGGCTTATCATGCCTTCCTGGCATGACAGGAAGGCACGTGCTAAAGCCTTGGTGAGTGTGGCCAGAAAAGTGGAGAAAGTGGATTAATGATCGATATTTTTACCGATGGCGCCTGTAGCGGAAACCCGGGCCCGGGTGGCTGGGGTGCGATTTTGCGCATGAAGGACATCGAGAAGGAACTCTGTGGCGGTGAATTGCTCACCACCAATAACCGCATGGAAATGATGGCGGTGATTGAAGCCTTGAAGGCACTCAAGCAACCGGTGAGCTTGCCGGTGCGTGTGCATACCGATTCGCAATACGTGCAAAAAGGCATCAGCGAATGGATCCATAACTGGAAGCGGCGCGGTTGGAAAACGGCGAACAAGGAGCCGGTGAAAAATGCCGACTTATGGCGCGAGCTGGACCAACTGGCCAGCCAGCAGAAGGTTGAATGGATTTGGGTCAGGGGTCACGCGGGGCATGCTGAAAACGAACGCGCGGATGTGCTGGCACGTCGCGGGATTGACTTGGTCAAGGCGGCAGCCCGGTGATTACACAGCGCTTGCCCCAAGCCTTTCACGTTAAATGAGCAGGGAAATATGTCATGCGTAAAGTGATACTGGATACCGAAACCACGGGGCTGGATTACCGCACGGGCGATCGTTTGGTGGAAATCGGTTGCGTGGAAATGCTGGGGCGCCAGCTTACCGGGGTGCGCTTTCATAAATACATCAATCCGGAGCGGGAAGTGCCCCCAGGCGCCATTGCCGTGCATGGATTGACGGACGAATTCTTGGCCGATAAGCCGAAGTTTCGCGAGGTGGTGGACGAATTTATGGATTTTGTGCGCGATGCGGAAATCATCATCCATAACGCCGCCTTTGACGTGGGTTTTTTGAATAACGAGCTGAGTTTGTTGCAAAAAGACAGTATCGAGCAGTTAAGCCATTGCGTGACCGATACCCTGCGCATGGCACGCGAAATACGCCCAGGCAAGAAAAACAACCTCAATGCCCTGTGTAGCGAATTTGGCATAGACAACGCCAGCCGCACGCTGCATGGCGCCTTGCTGGATGCGGAATTGCTGGCAGAGGTTTATCTGGCCATGACGCGTGGGCAAAATTCGCTAGTCATGGATTTTGCCGCGCCTGCCATGGGTATCACCCAAGCGGCTGCCCGCCAGCGCCCGCCGCTGATCGTGCAGGCGGCGAATGGGGGTGAACTGGCTGACCATGCGCGTGTGCTGGCTGAAATAACCAAGGAGAGCCGTGGCAAGTGCCTGTGGGGGGGCTGCGATGGCGCTTGAGCTGTAGCGCTTGATTTTAAGCGCGTAGCAGAAATTCCCTCACTGGCGCAATTTGTCCCTCATCCATCAGCATCGGCGCATGGCCTGTGTTGGGGATTTCGACCAATTCGGCGTGCGGGCCGCGTTGGGTCATGAGCTGCGCGGTTTCCTGGGTGAGCAAATCGGACAAGGCTCCACGGATCAGCAGGGTGGGGCAGGTGATGGCGTCATACATTGGCCATAAACTGATATCCCGCCCGCCGTTCAGTTGTTGCGCTTCACGATAGGCCAGCGCAATGCCCGGGTCATAAGCCAGTTCGATTTTTCCGTCGGCTGCGGTGCTCACGACATGCACGGTGAGGTGTCGCCATTGGGCGTCGGTGAATTGGCCAAAGGGGGCTGATACCTGGCGGATATAGGTTTCGGCATCCGCCATGCTGTCAAAGCGTGGCGGCTTGCCCAGGTATTCGCCAATACGGGCAAGCGATGCGCCGGTAATCACCGGACCGACATCATTCAGGATCAGGCGGCGAATGGGGTTGATGGGCAGTGCAGCGATGGCCATGCCAATGAGCCCGCCCATCGAGGTGCCCAGCCAGTCCACCATATCCACACCGAGTCGCGCCAGCAGGGTGACCATGTCGGCGCAGTATTGCGGCACGGCGTAAAGCGATTTATTGCGCAGCCAGTCGCTCTTGCCCCGGCCCGCAACGTCCGGGCAGATCACGCGATAATCTTCGGCCAAGGCCTGCGCCAGAAAATCAAAATCCCGCCCGCTGCGCGTTAGGCCATGCACGCAAACCAGAACGCGCGGGTTGGCCGTATCGCCCCATTCCACATAGGCTATGTGATGAAAACCTGCGCTGCTCAAACATTTCACTTTGCCTTCACGCATGTTTTTTCCTTTGCCTTCACGTTGAGATGCATATTGAGTTAAAAGCGCATCTAAAACTTAATCCATCACCAGCGCGGGCTCTTGCATGCGGGCAGTTTGCTCGCGCAACTCCAGAATGCGCTCTTCCCAATAACGCTTGGTGGCAAACCACGGAAAGGCCGCTGGAAACGCCGGGTCTTGCCAACGCCGCGCAAGCCAGGCGGAATGATGGAGCAAGCGCAAGGTGCGCAAGGCTTCAATCAACTGGATTTCATTGTCGTCAAAATCGCGAAATATCTCGTAACCCGCGAGCACGTGGCGAAATTGCCGGCCCATCTCGTCACTTGTGCCTGAGAGCAGCATCCATAAATCCTGCACTGCCGGACCCATGCGCGCATCATCAAAATCCACAAAATGCGGGCCGGCGGCATGTTCAACATCATCATCCAGCGTCCCCGGTGTCCACAATACGTTGCCCGCGTGGCAATCGCCATGCAGCCTGATTTGCTGCACATGGCCTGCGCGCTCAAAGCAATGCTCGATGCCATCCAACGCTTGATCGGCCACACTTTGCCAGATGTGTTCCAGTTCGGGCGGCAGGATTTCATGTTCCAGCAGCCAGTTGCGCGGTTCATAACCAAAGCTTTCAATCGCCAACGTTTCGCGGCAGGCAAACGGTATCCGCTCGCCCACCCGGTGAATACGCGCCATGAGCCGCCCCATCCATTCGAGCACGCGCGGGTCGTCAAGCTCCGGCGCGCGTCCGCCTTGGCGCGGATACACCGCGAAGCGAAATGGGGTGCTGCTGGCCGGGTTGCCATGCGTAAACAGGCGCTTGCCATTGATTACCAGGGGAGCCACCACGGGCAATTCAGCGGCCTGCATTTCCGCCACAAATGTATGTTCTTCAGCAATCTGCGCATCAGACCAGCGGCCTGGCCGGTAAAACTTGGCAATGCACGGCGGGCTGTCGAGCATGCCGATTTGCCAAACGCGATTCTCGTAACTATTCAACGCATGCAGCCCGCCATCGCATTGAAAACCGACGCTCTCCAGCGCATCGAGAATGCCGTCGGGGGTGAGGCCGGCAAAAGGCACGACGGATGGCAAAGCCGGGGACGGGGCCGTTGGCAAACGGGGCGGCATATCGGCGTCGGGCTGGGGGATCATTCCAGCCAGATGCAGCTCGCCATGCGGCCGGTGACGCCATCGCGACGGAAGGAATAGAAGCGGCCTGTGTCGGTGACGGTGCAATAAGTGTCGGCTTGGCCAGAAAAGTCGGCGCTGGCGATACGCCCCGCA
>DILC01000073.1:33581-42003 GCA_002424865.1 Rhodocyclaceae bacterium UBA5602
TCGCGGTAAACGCCTGAGCCGCTGCCGCGTCATGCGCCAAAAACGCATCGCGCACATCCGCGCCGACTTCAAACGCCGCCGCGCCAATGGCCGGCCCCAGCCAAGCCATCAACTGCTCGCCAGGCGTATTCATTTTGGCTACGCTGGCTTCAATCACCCCGTCGGCCAGCCCGCGCCAGCCTGCGTGTACGGCAGAAACCACCGTGCCGGCTTCATCGCACAACAACACCGGCAGGCAGTCCGCCGTGAGCACCGCGCACACCACGCCGCGCTGGCGGGTGAAGCTGGCATCCGCCTCAACACCTGCGACAGCCGTTGCCGCATCCACGCATAACGTGCCATGCGTTTGGGTGAGCCACGCTGGATCGCTGGGCAAGCTTTTGCGCAGCCAGGCGCGGTTATTCAATACCGCCGCTGGATCATCCCCCACGTGCGAGGCCAGGTTAAAACTTGTCCACGGCGCTGTGCTCACGCCACCCTGACGCGTCGTCACCAAGGCACGCACGTTTTTTGGCGCTGGCCAGCCAGGGGTAATGAAGGTATTCATGAGCAAAACCTCATTGCGTGAATTTCATCAGCGGATGGAATCAAGTCTGCCGTAAAGCTTGCAGCAGCTGTTCAAAATCATCCGGCAGGGGGACTTCCCACGAAACTTCCTCACCGCTGACCGGGTGGATCAGCGCGAGCCGCCAGGCATGCAGCGCCTGGCGCGGAAAGGCATCCAGCAGCGCCTCGCCGCTGCAGGTTTTGCCATACACCGCATCCCCCGCCAAAGGGTGGCCTTTATGCGCAAGATGCACGCGAATCTGATGCGTGCGGCCGGTTTCCAGTCGGCATTCGAGCAAAGTGCATTTGGCAAACCGCTCACGCACCGAATAATGCGTGCGGGCTTCTTTGCCGGCGTTCTCGCCTTCCTCGTCATCGTGGTGTTTCACCGGACGCACAACCGCCATTTTGGTGCGGTGCGTCGGATGGCGCGCAATCGGTATATCAATTGTGCCGCCATGTTCGATCACCCCCAGTGCCAGGGCCAGATAATGCCGATGCACGCTACGCGCCTGCAACTGGCGCACCAGGTCGGTTTGTGCCGTCAGTGTTTTGGCTACCACCAGCAAACCGCTGGTATCTTTATCCAGCCGGTGCACAATCCCCGCGCGCGGCACGGCAGCCAGTTGCGGCGCGTGATGCAGCAGGGCATTGAGCAAGGTGCCAGTGGCATTGCCATTGCCCGGATGCACCACCAGACCGGCTGGCTTGTTGATTACGATGAGGGCATCATCCTCGAACACGATGTTGAGCGCGATATCCTCGGCCGCGTTGCCCTGCGTTTGCAGCAAATCGCCAATGGCCTTGCCAAACGAGACTTCTTCCCCGCCCAGGACATGGCGCTTGCCCGCGTTTTTATCGGCTGTCGGCACGCCATCAACGCTCACCAGCCCCGCTTTGAGCCACTCTTGCAAGCGGCTCCTGGAGTGTTCCGGATACATTTTGGCGAGCGCCACATCCAGCCGCATCCCCGCGTAATCCGGTGGAATGGCAAGCGATTCAGGGGGCAGGGCAGCCGTTTGGCTTGGGCTATAATCCAGCGAAATTTCTTCTGAGGCATCATTCATCATGCGTAGTAGTTTAGCGGCATTCCTGCGGACACTCCCTGCTTCTACCCTGGCCAGCCTGTTTTGCCTGGTCTTTTTTGCCTCCGGTTGCGGCGTGTTGCCCGACCAGGTTGATGAAACCGCCAAATGGTCAGCGCAAAAGCTCTACACCTCGGCCAAAGAATCCATCGCCGAAGGCGGCTACGACTTGGGTATCAAGTATTTTGAAAAGCTCGAAGCGCGCTTTCCTTACGGCAAATACGCCCAGCAAGCGCAATTGGAAGTGGCCTACGCTTATTACAAAAAGGAAGAAACCGCCTCAGCGCTCGCCGCCTGCGACCGGTTTATCCGCCTCCATCCCAATCATCCGAATGTCGATTACGCCTATTACCTCAAGGGGTTGGCTAATTTCAACGAGGATCTAGGCATTTTTGGGCGCATCAGCGACCAGGACTTGACCGAGCGCGACCCCGGCGCCGCAGCCGAATCGTTTGACGCCTTCAAAACCCTGGTGACCCGCTACCCCAACAGCCGCTACACGCCAGATGCCACCTTGCGCATGAATTACCTCGTCAATGCACTGGCCTCGCACGAAGTGCATGTGGCAAGGTATTACATGAAACGCGGCGCCTATGTAGCCGCCGTGAATCGCGCGCAGTCCTCCATCAAAACCTACCCCAACGCCCCGGCGAATGAAGAAGCGCTATTCATCATGGTCAAAGCCTATGACCTTTTAGGCATGAACGACCTGCGCGACGACGCCGAGCGCGTCATGCGCAAGAACTTCCCGAAAAGCGAGTATTACGTCCGTGGCTTGAACCGCACCGAACCGTGGTGGAAGCTTTGGTAATTTTGACGGGTGTATTTTGGGCAGTTGTTAATGTGAAATGCCTGGGTCAGGCGCGCTATGTCATCACCGGGCGAAGCGAGGGGAGTGGCCCGACGCCCAATGGCGTTGTTTCACGTTAATCAACCTGTATTGCGGCCTTTCCCGTACGCAGCTCGCCGATCACGGCGGCTTTTGCAAACCCTTCCTGCTTGAATTGCGCGAGCACCGCATCTGCTGAGCCAGGCGTGCAGGCAACGAGCAAACCGCCGCTGGTTTGGGGGTCGGAGAGCATTTTTTGTTGCCAGTCGCTCAAGGTGCTGGCCAGATGAACCTGCTGGCCATAGCCTGCCCAGTTGCGGGCGGAGGCGCCGGTAACGATGCCTTGTTGGGCGTGGTGCGCGGCTTCTTCGATGAGCGGAATTTGTGAGAAATGGATCTGGGCGGCGAGCGTTGAGCCTTTGCAGATTTCCAACAAATGCCCGGCCAGGCCAAAGCCGGTCACATCCGTCATGGCGTGCACGCCGTCCATGCTGGCAAGTACCTGGCCCGGGGTGTTGAGCTGGGTTGTGTAGCGCAGCATATCGGCATAACCGGCGGGCGAGAGCTTATCTTTTTTGAGCGCGGCGGAGAGTATGCCGACGCCTAACGGCTTGCCCAGGATCAACACGTCCCCCGCCTTGCCCGCGCTGTTGCGTTTGACATGGTCGGGGTGAATCAAGCCAATGCCGACCAGGCCATAGATGGGTTCCAGGACGTCGATCGAGTGCCCGCCAGCAATGGGGATGCCTGCTTTGGCGCAAACTTCTTCGCCACCGGCGAGGATTTCGCGGATGACCTCATGCGGCAGTTTGTCCAGCGGCATGCCAACTAGCGCCAGGGCAAACAGGGGGCGAGCGCCCATGGCGTAGACGTCGGACAAGGCATTGGTGGCGGCAATGCGGCCGAAGTCACGCGGGTTATCGACGATCGGGGTGAAAAAATCGGTCGTCGCGACGATGGCTTGCTGCGGATTTAAACGGTACACCGCTGCGTCGTCCGAGGTTTCAGTGCCGACAAGCAAGTCTGTGGGGAAGGTTTTAAAAGGGGAGGCGGCGAGCAACTGCGCTAAGACAGCGGGCGCAATTTTGCAGCCGCAGCCGCCGCCATGCGAGAATTGGGTTAATCGTACGGACATGATTCTTGATATGGGCAAAAGGCTGGCAACGGTAGCACAAATCGCGGAATTCGACGCCATTATTGATGTGCGTTCGCCCGCTGAATTTCTTGAGGATCATGTGCCGGGTGCGCAAAATTGCCCGGTGTTGAGCAATGAAGAACGCATCAAGGTTGGCACGCTGTACAAGCAGGTGTCGGCTTTTGAGGCTAAAAAATTGGGCGCGGTGCTGGTCGGGCGGAATATTTCCACGATGCTGGAAACGCATTTTCTCGATAAGCCAAAAAACTGGCGGCCACTCATCATGTGCTGGCGCGGCGGGCAGCGTAGCGGGGCGGTGAGCCACGTGATGCGCGAAGTCGGTTGGGATGCGCATCAGCTCGCCGGAGGCTACAAGGCCTGGCGTCGGCATGTGATTGCTGAATTGGAAACACTGCCTGACCAGTTTTATTTTCGCGTGATCAGCGGCGCCACCGGCAGCGGCAAAAGCCAGTTGCTGGAGTCCCTGGCGCGGCAGGGCGCGCAGGTATTGCATCTGGAGGCGTTGGCGGAACACAAGGGCTCGGTCTTGGGCGGCTTGCCCGGACAGCAGCAGCCCTCGCAAAAGGCTTTTGAGACGCGGCTTCATGGCGCATTCAAGAGGCTGAATCCAATGCTGCCGGTGTTCGTCGAGGCCGAGAGCCGGGTGATCGGCAAGCTGCGCCTGCCGGAGAACTTAATCGCCGTTTTACGGCGTGCGCATTGTGTGCGGCTGGCGGTGGCCTTTGATGCGCGGGTTGATTTTTTGCTGGCCGATTACGCGCATGCTTTGCAGAATGTGCCCTGGCTGCTGGAATGTCTTGGGCGGTTGAAAGGTTTGCACAGCAACGACACCCTGGCGCACTGGAAGGCGCTGGTAGCGCAGGGTGAGTTTCGTGCCTTGGTGGGCGATTTATTGAAACGGCATTACGATCCGCAGTATCAGCGCTCGCAGCTTAACCATTATGTCCAGCACAGTGAGGCTGAATTGATCAGTTTAGCCACGCTTTTACCGCCATCGCTGGATGACGAAGCTGCTAACATGCTTGCAAAGCCTGATATGGCTCAATCGCGAGTTAGACCGGTTGAGCCAAAACAGGAAAATGAATAATCGAATGAATTACAAATTGATTGCGCGTTAAAACAACTTAAGTTGATCAATAAATCAAATTTTGCTATTCCTTAACGGAGTTTCACGATGTCTTCCAAACAAGATAAAACCACCGTGTTCAACCAGGCCGAAGGCGACGTCAATATCGGCGGCATTGATGCCTTAGTGCGCCTCTCGCTCGATCAGGTGCGCATGGATGCGCGCCGGGGCTTGAATACCGGCATGTTTATTTCCGGCTATCGCGGCTCGCCACTGGGCATGCTGGATGCCGCGCTCATCAAACAACAGAAAATCCTGCTGGAAAACCACATTCATTTTGTCGATGGCGTGAATGAGGATTTGGCTGCCACGGCCGTGTGGGGCACGCAGATGATGCACACCGTGGGCAAACAAAAACTCGATGGCGTGACCGGCATGTGGTACGGCAAGGCGCCGGGGGTGGATCGCAGTGGTGATGCCTTAAAGCATGCCAATTACACCGGCATTGGCAAAAATGGCGGCGTGTTGGCGATTGTGGGGGATGACCCGAGCTGTAAATCATCATCCCTCACCAGCCAGTCCGAACCCATGCTGTTTCACGTGGGCATCCCGTCGCTGTACCCAGGCAATGTGCAGGACATTCTTGATATGGGTTTGCACGGCTACAACCTGTCGCGGATTTCGGGCTTGTGGATCGGCATGAAGATTGTGACCAATGTGGCCGATGGCTCCGGCACGGCGAATGTGGCGCTGGACCGTTTGCAATTTAATGCGCCGGACATGATGTTTGACGGCAAGCTGTTTTCCCCACGCATGAATCTGGGCATGAATGTGCGCGCGGAAGCCCTGGAAATGGAGCAGTCGCTTTATACGCGCCGACTGGAAGTGGCACGCCGCTATGCACGCGAAAATAACCTGAACGATATGGTGTTCCGCAATCCGGACGCCTGGCTGGGCATTATGACGGCGGGAAAAACCTATCACGACCTTTGCCAGGCCTTTTTGGAAATGGGGCTGGATGAAGACGCGTTGCGCCGTTATGGCATTCGCATCCTGAAAATGGGCATGCTTTTCCCGATGGAACCCAGCGTGGTGAAGGAATTCGCGCAAGGCCTGGAAGAGATCCTGGTCATCGAAGAAAAGCGGCCTTTCCTGGAAATGTTCGCCAAAAATCTGCTCTACGGCATGGCCAATGCGCCGCGTATCGTGGGCAAGTTTGACGAGGAAGAAAAAGAGCTGCTGCCGCAGTATGGGGAATTTGAGTCGGACGTGATCGCCCGCGCACTGACCCGCCGCTTGTCGCAAAAAGCCCGGGTTGAATCCGCTGAGGCGTGGATCAAGCGCCTGGACGAAATTCATGCGCGCAGCAAACTGCCCACTGCCGTGCGCACCGCCTGGTTCTGCTCGGGTTGCCCGCACAACAGCTCAACCATTGCGCCTGAAGGCAGCATTGTGTCGGCCGGTATCGGCTGCCACACCATGGCGATGTGGATGGGGCGCAATGTGGTGATGGGCACGCACATGGGCGCAGAGGGCGCGCAGTGGATTGGCATGGCGCCATTTACCGAAACCGGGCATATTTTCCAGAACATGGGGGACGGCACCTATGCGCACTCGGGCAGCATGGCCATTCGCTATGCGGCGTCAACCGACGTGAACATTACGTACAAAGTGCTTTATAACGGGCACACCTCGATGACCGGCGGCCAGGCCATCATGGGCAATCATCCGGTCGCGGATATGGTGTCCGAGCTTTATGCCAATGGCGTTAAAAAGATCCTGATTACGACCGATCATCCCGAGCTTTACCAGGGCGTGAATCTGGCCCATGGCACCGAGGTGTGGCATCGCGACCGGCTGGACGAAGCGCAGCGCCAGCTGGCGCAAGTCAAGGGCACGACAGTGTTGATCCACGACCAGGAATGTGCGGCTGAACTGCGCCGCGCGCGCAGCCGCGGCAAGGCCGAAGAGCCGGTTGAAACCGTGGTGATCAACGAGCGCGTGTGTGAAGGTTGCGGCGATTGCGGCGAAAAAGCCAACTGCATGAGTGTCGAGCCGGTCGCCACGGAATTCGGCCGCAAGACGCAGATTCATCAAAGCTCGTGCAACAAGGATTATTCTTGCGTCAAGGGTTTTTGCCCCGCCTTCATGACGATTACCCCCGCCGCAGCGCCGGCGGCAACCCCGGAAGCGCCGCGTAAAAAGAAAAAGGGCGTGATCCCCGCATTAACGCGCGACTTGCCGCAGCCCGTGCCCAAAATTACCGGTGACTTTGGTGTGCACCTGATGGGCATTGGCGGGACGGGTTCGGTTACCGTAGCGGCCACCATCGCCAATGCGGCACGCCTGGAGGGCAAGCACGTGATCGGGCTGGATCAGACCGGCTTGGCACAAAAGGGCGGGGCGGTGATCTCCGACATTAAAATTACGGCCGAGCCGTTTAATGGCGCGAACAAAATCTCGGATGGTTGCGCGGATCTTTACCTTGGCTTCGATATCCTTAACGCCACCGACCCCAAGAATCTGGATAAATGCCATCCGGAACGCACGATTGCGATCATCTCCACGACCGAGACGCCGACCGGACAAATGGTCACCAATCGGCATGTGGCCTTCCCTGCCTTGAATGGTTTGACGGCCGGGATACAGCGTGTGAGCCGTGCGGCGGATAATGTATTTTTGGATGGACAAGGGCTGGCCGAGGGCTTGTTTGGCGACAGCATGGCCACCAATCTCTTCATGGTGGGCGTGGCTTTTCAGGCTGGAACCTTGCCATTAAAAGCAGAGTCCATAGAAACGGCGATTGAACAAGCGGGTGTTGGTGTGCAGATGGGTCTGGCAGCTTTCCGCTGGGGGCGCATGGCGGTGGTTGATTACCCGTTTGTCGCGGCCGAAGCGGCAAAGATCAATGCTGCCGGGGCGGAAGTTATTGCACTACCCCCGGTGTTGAGCCCGCTTGTCCGTGAATTGGTCGATGCCGTAGGCGCAGGGGGCGAACTCAAACGCCTGCTGGAAATTCGCGTGCCGGAACTGATTGCCTACCAAAATATCGCCTATGCCAGGCGCTACACCGAGGCCATCCGCCGTATCGCCAGCGCCGACAATTCAGTGAATGCAGGCAGTACAAGCCTGAGCGAAGCCGCAGCGCGTTACCTGTACAAGCTCATGGCTTACAAAGACGAGTATGAAGTGGCACGGCTGCACGCCGATCCGGCCTTTCTAGCCAAACTCAATGCGCAATTCAAGGCAGGCTACAAGGCGAAATATCACTTGGCGCCGCCTTTACTTGCCAAGCGAGACCCCGTCACCGGCGAATTGCAAAAGCGTGATTTTGGCCCATGGATTTTCACCGCGTTCAAACTGCTGTCCAAAATGAAATTCTTGCGCGGCAGCACGCTGGATATTTTTGGCAAGACCGAAGAGCGTCGCCAAGAGCGGCAGATGGTCGAGGACTACATTCAGTTACTGGACGAGATCGCACCGCAACTCACCGCCGCCAACTATGCCGCCGCCGTGGCCTTGGTGAGCGTGCCCGATGAGATTCGCGGGTACGGCCATGTCAAGGAGAAAAACGTGCTTGCCGCAAAAGCGCTGCAAGCCCAGCGTTTGCAGGCTTTTCGAGAGGCTGGGTCGGCTGCGCTGGCGGCTTGACTAACGCACATGGCGCCTCTGGGCCACCCCAAACCATGAACGCCATCCAAACGCCATCCACTTTGTTGCGCCAAGGGCTGGCAAATGAA
>DILC01000073.1:42035-43985 GCA_002424865.1 Rhodocyclaceae bacterium UBA5602
CCTCCCCTCGCGGGGAGGCGAACCCTCCCCTCCTTCTCTCGCGGCAAGGCTTCTATCCGGCGCGCTGCGCCCGGTATGACACAGCGTACTTGCCCAAGCCTTTCACGTTAATAAAGACCAATCAATTGAAAAACAAGGAAAATTATTGTGAATGAATTAAATGGTTATGATTTTGAAGACTTGACAGTGGGCATGACGGCGACGTTTGCCAAGACCATCACCGAAGCAGATATCGTCTTGTTCGCCAGTGTGTCAGGCGACAACAATGCCATGCACATCAATGAAGAATTTGCCCAAACCACGCAGTTCAAGGGTCGCATTGCGCATGGGATGCTGTCAGCCAGCGTGATTTCTGCTGCCATTGCCGGTCGCCTGCCAGGACCCGGCACGATTTATCTCAGCCAGAACCTGCGTTTTAAAGCGCCCGTTCGGCCGGGTGACACGGTGCATGCCATTGTGACCATTAAAGAGCTGCTGCCCGAAAAACGCCGTGTTTCCTTGAGCACCGTGTGCACTGTGGGCGGCAAAGTGGTGATTGACGGGGATGCCCTGGTCATGCCGACAGCGCGTGTTGCTTAGTCTTTTGCTTTAACCGTTGAGTTGAGTCTTGGCTAAAGATGATCCCGGAAACCTCCGTTTTTCGCTTCCAATGCCGTTGGACCACGGATGAATGCTGAAATTTTCCTCTTTTGCGACCCTTGCCTGCAGGGTGATTTCGCGACGCCCCCGCTGGCACATCCCGGCCGTCTGACTGCATGAACCTGCGACGGCGCTTTGCGCCAGCCCTTCCGCCCAGCCGCACCAGCGGACGCGTCCAAGGAAGGATTTCAGGAGGACTCCAGGAGGTTTCCGGGATAATTCAGACAAATAAAAAACCCCAGCACGTTAAGCGCTGGGGTTTTTTATATTCAAGTGCTTACGCTAAGCGTTTTATTCGCGTGTTTAGCCGCATGTGCCGACCGCACCACAGGCCGAGCAGAAATCACAACCATCCTTGCGGATCACGGTCATGTTGCCGCACTCATTGCACAATGAGCCTTGCATGACTTTGATGCCGCCAACAGCCTCGGGCTCAGCGCCGGGGACTTCCAGAATTCCCATGGTGCGGGTGGGGAAGCCGTTTTCGTCCAGAATGCCCAGCATGGCATAGCGGTGCATGATCAGGCGCGCAATGTAGGCCACGGTGGATGGCCAGTTTCGCTGCTTGTTGGAACCTGGCACGCGTGCCATGAAGTCACCCAAGGGCTCGGCATAGTTGGTGAGCTTGCGCAGTTTCATGCCAATCCAGGCGGGATCGAGTACGCGCATGTCGAGCGAGAGCAGGCGGGTTAAGCCGTCCAGCGCGCGCGGATAGTGGCCGGAGAGCCATACCGAGTAGGGGCGGGTGACGCCATCGGGCAGGGTGATTTCTTTTAAGCCCAGCACAAACTCTTCGCCGGACACAGGGTTGCTGATGTCGACCGTCCATGAGAGTGTGCCGTCCGTGCCGGTTTTTGGCTCATCCCGGCTGAACATGCAGTCGATCACGGGCGTGGCGCCACTCTTGGCATCGTTATCTTCTAGCGCGCCCAGCTTTTCACAACGGTAACGCACCACCTGGGCGAGTGCGGAGACCACGCCCGGCACGCGTTTTTTCTCGCCATTGGGCGGGAAGGGCAGGTCAAAGGCTTCTTCATCCTGGGTTTTTGCCAGGGCGTCGAGCTTCAGCTTTAACCAGGCTTTATCGTTGGCACGCATGTCCATGGAGAGCGTTTTGGCGACAGCGCCGATGCCGCGGGGTTGTTCCGCGCCATTGACCCAGACTTCAAACGGCATGCTGCGTCCCATATCGTTTTCAATCTGGCCGACGAAGAGGGCGAACTCGCCTTGTGGCGCTTCGATCATGTAAGTCCACGCGGTGTTGCCATCGCTCATGCGCGGGCGGCTGGGCCAGCGCAGTGAAGAGAGCAC
>DILC01000073.1:44042-55941 GCA_002424865.1 Rhodocyclaceae bacterium UBA5602
CTGGCAGCGCTATCCACGGAGAGCACGCTGCCCAGGATCGAGTTGGGACGGTAGGTGGCCAAGCCCTTAAGGCCTGCCTTCCAGGCGCTCATGTAGAGGTCTTCAAAGTCGGCGTAAGGGTAGTCGGCCGGCACGTTCACGGTTTTGGAAATGGAGGTATCGATAAAAGGTGCGACGGCGGCGACCATGTCCTTGTGCGCCTGGGCGGAAATTTCCAGCGCGGTGACAAAGTACTCGGGCAGTTGGGTGACATCGCCCCCTTGGTGCTTGTACAGGCGCCAGGCGTAGTCCTCGACGGCGTATTCCTTGTGCGTGCCGTCAGCCATGCGTTTTTTGCGCGTGTAAGTCCAGGAGAATGGGGGCTCAATGCCGTTACTGGCATTGTCGGCAAACGCCAGGCTGATCGTGCCGGTGGGCGCAATAGAGAGCAGGTGCGAGTTGCGAATGCCGTATTTTCTGATTTTTTCTTTGACGTTGTTCGACAGGCGTGAGGCAAAGTTGCCGCCGGATAAATACAGGTCGGCGTTAAACAACGGGAAGACGCCACGCTCTTTGGCCAGGTCCGCGGAATACAGGTATGCGCGGTCGCGCATGTATTCGGAAATTTTTGCGCCCATCTCGCAGGCGGCCGAGGTGTCATAGCGCAGGCGCAGCATGATGAGCGTGTCGCCCAGGCCGGTAAAGCCCAAGCCGACGCGGCGTTTGGATTGCGCTTCCTGGTACTGCTGCGTTAATGGCCAGTGCGTGGCTTCCAGGACGTTATCGAGCATGCGAACGGAGGTGTCAATGACTTTGCCGAAGGCTTCAAAGTCAAAGCGCGCCTCGTCTGTAAAGGCATCATGCACAAAGTGGGTGAGGTTGATCGAACCCAGACAGCAGCAGCCATAAGGCGGCAAGGGCTGCTCGGCGCAGGGATTGGTGGCTTCAATGGTTTCGCAGTAATAAAGGTTATTGTCCTTGTTCATGCGGTCAAGGAACAAAATGCCAGGCTCGGCATGGTCGTACGTTGAGCGCATGATTTGATCCCACAGGTCGCGCGCGCGGATTTTGCGATAGACCCACAGGCCATCTTCACGCGGGTAGGCGCCGGCTGCCTTGATGTCGGCCGCTGGTGTTGCGCGGTGGGCTAATTCAATGTCGCCATCAATTTCAACGGCTTGCATGAAGGCATCGGTGACGCCGACCGAAATGTTGAAATTGGTCAGGTCGCCCTGATCCTTGGCGTGGATGAATTCTTCGATATCCGGATGGTCGCACCGCAATACCCCCATTTGTGCGCCACGGCGGCTGCCCGCGGATTCAACGGTCTCGCACGAGCGGTCGAATACGCGCATGTAGGAAATCGGGCCAGACGCGCGTGATTGGGTGCCTTTCACATGCGCGCCCATGGGGCGAATGGAGGAAAAATCGTAGCCCACGCCGCCGCCGCGGCGCATGGTTTCAGCGGCTTGCAAAAGCGCCGTGTAAATGCCGGGGCGGCCGTCCGAGTCTTCTGAAATGGAGTCGCCTACAGGCTGAACAAAGCAGTTAATGAGCGTGGCGCACAGGTCGGTTCCGGCGGCGGAATTGATGCGTCCGGCAGGCACAAAGCCGTTTTCCTGGGCTTCTAAAAAACGGGCTTCCCAGTGGGCGCGTTTGTCTTCCGCTTCAACAGCGGCCAAAGCCCGGGCAACGCGGGCGCGGACATCATGTGCGGTGCGCTCGTTGCCCTTGGCGTATTTTTCGACCAGCACTTCGCCGGAGATTTCCTGCGGCAGGGGTAAACCCATTTGGCCGGTATGCTCTAGCACAGTGGATTGATTTGTTGTTTTATCAGCGTGGTCTGTCATGTTCTCTCCCGATGAAAGGTGTGGCTTATGCGTGTTAACGAGCCTTGGTAGTGCGTAAATAAGAAATGGGATAGGGGGCAATCGGTTTTGGTTAGGGCAGTTTCTTGTAGTTTGAAAGAGCATACCGCAGCTTTCTGAAACAGGAAAGTGTTTAATTTTTTAATTATCAAAAACAATAGGTTAAAAAATACTCTTGTGTATGGTTAATGGATTAATACTGTATATAGTATGTCCAAAACGGCTCTAAAATGGGTTGAACAGGTCAATGAATCCTGGGCTTCTTATTGATTTCACGCGTTCTGTTATCCGCTAGCCGAATGGTTTTTGGCAGACAGTTTGCCTGGTCTTGTTTTATGTCAGCTTGACGTTCTGGATGATTCAGCATCATCTGGCGGATGGCTGGTATTGCCGATATGTCATGAAAAAGTCGGCGCTGGCAAGACGGCGAGCTTTAGCTGTGCTATCTTCCAAGCCCTTTCATCAAGCATTTTTTCATGTCCAGCATAGCTACAGAAAGCCCAGATTATCTGGCGGAATTAGAGAGCGAATACGGCCCGGGTATTGTGCAGCGTGGTTTGGCTTATGCCAAGGAAGGGCGTGTGGCCATACGCTCGATTGAGCAGGATCCATTGGAAATTCACATTGAAGCGACAGTGCAAGGCAGTGTAGAGACGCCTTATCAGGTAGACCTGTGGATGTCTTTGAATGCCGCAGGTGGCGTTCGGGGAGTGGATAGCGATTGCTCCTGCCCGATTGGCATGGATTGCAAGCACGTGGTGGCGGTGTTGTGGGTGTATTCCCAAAAGTCGGGTTTAGTGCCTCCGGATGGTATCGCTTTGCCAAGCGCTGCAGCCTTCCCCGAGCCCAGCACGGCGGCGATGGCTTGGCTGGGTGCGCTGGATGACGTGCAGGATGTCGCAGCCATCAATGCAGAATTGATCAATGCGCCCCTGGTGGGCAAAAAGACCCTGCCACACCGCGTGGTCTATCTTCTGCGTCCGGGGCAGCCAATGCGCTTGAGCTTGGGCAAGAGCCGACAGAACAAAACCGGCGGCTTGGGCAAGCCGGTGGGCTATCAGCCGCAAGCCTATGATTTAGGCAGCATGCGCAGCCAGCGTGAATTCATTCTGGAAGACGATGTGCCGCCCTTGCGTTTGTTTATTGCGCTTCAGGCAGGAACAACGTTTCATTATCAGGACGATGTAGAGCTTGTCGGCGAGACCGGCGCGCTGTTATTGCGGCAGGCATTACGCACCGGGCGTTTGTATTGCGAAGGCGACATGGCGCAGCCATTGCTGCCTGGCGAGCCGCAAGCATTGACGATCAGATGGGCGCGCAATCCTGCAGGGCTGCAACAAGCCGTTGTGCATATTGCCGAGCCACTGGAGGAAATCTCCACTTGGCCATTGTTTTATCTGGATCCGGTGAATCATCAAGTGGGCGAAATGGTGTCGCCCCTGCCTGAGGCCTTATTGAGGAAATTGCTCACAGCCCCCCCGTTAAATGAGGCGGATGCGCCTTTAGTGCGCCAGCAGCTGGGCAAGATAGGGGAGCAAAAAGGGCTCAGTGTGCCTTTGCCTGACGCTCCGGACAGCATTCCCGCAGGCAAGCCGACGGCGCACCTCACCTTGACTGCGCGGCAGTTTCGCAGTTTGGCCGCCAAAAGCGGCTATGAGACGCACGCGATTGCCACACTGCAACTGAAGTACCCGGAAGGGGTGAGTGTGGTGGGTGCTGAACACCCCTCACCCATGATGCGACACCAAACGGCCGCAGGGCAGTGGGAGACCTTGCTCCGTGACCTGCCCGCCGAGGCAGGCATCTGGGCATCTCTGCAAGCCATGGGGTTTGAGAGTTTTCGGCATCGTTTGCCGGGTTATCAGGCCGCCACCACGGATGATTGCCTCATGCCCGGGCGTAGCGACGCTGAAGGCTGGATGGCGTTTTTGGAAAGCGGCATTGAAGCGCTGGAACAAGGCGGGATTAGCGTCACTATCGCCGAGGATTTTCCGTTTCATCTGACCGCGGCTGACGAATGGTTCGTGGGTGTGGAAGATGCCGGCAGCGACTGGTTCAATCTTGATCTGGGCGTGATGGTGGGCCATGAAAAAGTGAGCCTGGTGCCGCCTTTGCTGGCGCTGCTGCATGAGAATCCGAAGTTTTTGGAAACTGTACGCGGGCTGGACGATGCGGCCAATGTGCCGGTGGCCTTGGATGCGCGGCGTATTTTGTCGGTTCCGGCAGGACGGCTCAAAGCATGGCTGTTGCCACTCTTGGAATTCCTGGATGACGACAAGCCGCGCCTGGCCCGCCATCATGCGTCCGCCTTGGCCGGGTTGGAAGCGCACGCGACGCAGTGGATAGGCAATGAGGAGCTGCGGCAACTGGCCAGGAAGTTGCAGGACTTTTCTGGCATGGAAAATCACCCACCTGCGCCAGGCTTTCAGGCGACATTGCGGCCTTATCAGCAAATGGGCTTGAATTGGCTACAGTTTTTGCGTGAATATGGCTTGGCTGGAATTCTAGCCGATGATATGGGATTGGGTAAAACCGTGCAGACGCTGGCACATTTGCATCTGGAAAAAGCCTCTGGCCGAGCGACCAAGCCTAGCCTGGTGGTGGCGACAACCAGCCTGATGGTGAATTGGAAGAACGAGGCGGCACAATTTACGCCCGACTTGAAAGTGCTGGTGCTGCATGGCAAGGACAGGGCAGAGCATTTCGATAAAATTGCCACAGCAGACATCATTCTGACCACCTATCCCTTGATCGTGCGTGACCGTGACATTCTGCTGGCGCACGACTACCACTTGCTCGTGCTGGATGAAGCGCAATTCATTAAAAATCCCAAGGCACAGGCGCACCAGGTCGCGCGTCAATTAAAAGCACGTCATCGCCTGTCTTTGACCGGCACGCCGCTGGAAAATCATCTGGGCGAATTGTGGGCGCAGTTTGACTTTTTGTTGCCGGGTTTGTTGGGGCGGGCTCAGCGCTTTGCCAAAATTTTCCGCACGCCGATTGAAAAAATGGGTGACGAGGAAATGCGCCAGCGTTTGGCGGATAGGGTGAAGCCATTTTTGCTGCGCAGAACCAAAGAACAGGTGCTAAAAGACTTGCCGCCACGCACGGAAATCATACGCTGGGTGGAGTTAGAAGGTAGTCAGCGGGATATTTACGAGAGCCTGCGCGTGGTCTTCGATAAAAAGTTGCGTGAAGTTTTGGCGCAACAAGGCGCTGGCCGTAGCCAGATCATGATTCTTGATGCGCTGTTAAAACTGCGCCAGGTTTGCTGCGACCCCCGTCTGGTGAAGTTGCCTACCACTGAAGCCATGGTCAAAAAAGGCGCTGTACCCTCCGCCAAACTCGAAGCCTTGCTGGAGATGCTGGAAGAATTGCTGGATGAAGGCCGCAAAGTGCTGCTGTTCTCACAATTTACCTCCATGCTGGCTTTAATTGAGGAGGCTTTAAAAGAGCGCAATCTGCGCTATGCCAAACTCACCGGTCAGACTGCCGACCGCGAAACACCGATCCGTGAGTTCCAGGAAGGGCAAGTCCCTTTGTTCCTGATCAGCTTAAAAGCCGGGGGGACGGGATTAAATCTTACGGCCGCTGACACCGTGATTCATTACGACCCTTGGTGGAATCCTGCTGTTGAGGAGCAGGCCACAGCGCGTGCGCATCGTATCGGGCAGGATAAGCCGGTGTTTGTTTATAAGCTATTAACGCAAGGTACAGTGGAAGAAAAAATCCTGGCCTTGCAAAATCGCAAGCGGGGCATGGCCGAACAATTGATGCGTCAGCATAGTGAGGCTATAGACAACGAAGAGTCCGGCGGACATTTGCTGACTGCAGAAGATCTGGATGTGCTGTTCCAGCCGTTGATATAAAGGGGGCGACGCTTTGGCATGATGTACGCGCCTCATCTTAAAGATGACGCTGTCCTCGGCGAAAAATAGTAAGAATCTGCACAGAAAACTTGATTCTTTGACGATGATCTCGCATAATGTCGGCCTTGCTCATCGAGCAAGTTTCTGTGGTGGCTGTAGCTCAGTTGGTAGAGTCCCGGATTGTGATTCCGGTTGTCGTGGGTTCGAGTCCCATCAGCCACCCCAACGTTTTCTAAGGTCTTTTTTGCGATGACTTTTTTATAAGTCATTGATTTAAAAAGACTTTTTTGCTCATTGCATGTCCAAGGGTCATACTTTGGGGTCATACATGGCGCAAAAAGTCCCGCGACTTGGTAAAAGTCGCAACGGTGTTTTTTATGTTCGCAGCCTGTGGCGAGACAGCACAGGCAAGAGGCACCTCAGGCAACAGAGCCTAGGCACTAAAGACCCGCTCTTAGCCCAAGCCATCGCGTTGAGGTTTTGTTTAACCTTGACGGAGGCAAAGGCAATGAAGAAGACGGGCGGAATCGCTGATTTACTCAGCCTTCACACCAACCCCCTAAAAATCACCACCGCCACGGGCGAAGTGGTGGACTTTGACCCGTCCAACCCCGCAGAAGCCGCCTACGCGGACAAGGTACTAAGTCGGCCCTGCAAAATTCACTTGGCATTTTGGGCAACCCAAACGGCGTGGCCAAAAATCGGTTTTCTGCCAGTCGTCTCACCGTCCAGCCAATCTCTCACGCGCACAATCCACGCGGGCCCATGAGTGCCGTATGACCTTCCTGTGGTCTGCGGTGCTGGCAAAGCAGCCCACAACAGGCGTAAAAAAGCTGCCCCGATGCCCAGCCGGGCAATGGCACGCAGCAGCCAGCGCAGGTTGTAGCCTGCGGCACAGCTGATGGAGTGCAAAGTATCACCCAGCGCGCCTTGCAGCCAGCAACGATCCATGCGGTGATCCGACTTCAAATGGCCAATGGCCGGCTCGATGGCTGGGCGCCGAAGCCTTGGCTGGGGCGGCTCCATCATATTGCTGATGGCCGCCATGGTGCGCTTGATCTAGCTAAAAGGCTTCATGGGTTCGATGCTCTTCAGCCCTTCCTTTCAATCAACTCAATCTTGTAGCCGTCCGGGTCCTCCACGAAGGCGATGACGGTTGTGCCGCCTTTCATGGCACCGGCTTCGCGCACGATCTTGCCGCCGCGCTGTCGGATAGTCTCACAGGCAGCGGCGGCATCGTCTACAGCGACTGCGATGTGGCCAAAGGCTGTGCCTAACTCATAGTGATCAACGCCCCAGTTGTGGGTTAGCTCGATCACTGCGCTTGTGGCCTCGTCGGCATAGCCGACAAAGGCGAGAGTGAATTTGCCTGCAGGGAATTCGTGACGGCGCAAGAGGCGCATGCCCATGACGTCAGTATAAAAATGGATGGAGCGCTCCATGTCGCCCACGCGCAGCATGGTGTGCAACAGTCTCATCGAATGCTTTTGCATGATGTTTCCTTCATAAAATGGGCAGGGTGGTGGTGCAGTTTTTCAGCTCGCTACGTGCCGCTTGCCAGTGGGGGTAAAGGGTTTCAACGATACGCCAGAATTTGGCGCTGTGGTTCATTTCCAGCAGATGCGCGGCTTCATGCGCGACAACATAATCGCCCAGGTGCGGCGGCAAATGGATGAGCCGCCAGTGAATGCGTATGCCGCTTTGTCGGCTGCAACTGCCCCAGCGGGTGCGTGCGGTGGTCAAACCGAGTGGCGGGGCAGGAAGATTGATCTGCGCGGTGTAGTGGTTCAGCCGTTCGCCAAAGTGGTTCAGCGCACGGGCTTTTAAGGCGCGCACAGCCAGAGCGGTCAAGTCCGCCTCTGGCCTCGCTTCGAGCACCAGGGTTTGCCCTACCCAACGAAAGCGGTTGGCGCCAGGCAAAACGCGCACGTCAACGGCTTGGCCGAGCAGCGGCAGTGTGAGGCCATCTTTTACCGCGATGTGGCGTGGCTTGTCGCGGCGTGCGAATTCATCGAGCTTTTGCACCACCCAGGCACTATGGCTGTGGATGAATTGGTCGATGTCGGTAAGGGGCACGCGTGCCGGGGCAGACAGGCGCAGGCCGCGTTCGTCTATGGCCATGGATAAGCGCCGCGTACCCGTTTTGAGCTGATAATCAACCACGCGCCCGGCGATCAGGATTTGCCGCTTTTTGGGTGCGGGCGCTGAGGGTGGCAAGAGGAAAAGTTTGAGTTGTTCAAGCATGCTGGGCAAACAAGGGGTGATGGGGCTAAGGGTGACAATAATGGGTAGCTTCAGAAAATGGAAAATAAAGCACGCTAACGGCTGGCGTGTCAGGTTGAAGTCTGAGAAGTTGAACGGATAAGCCGAAAATGATCCTCATCTGACGGAATCAGGGTGCACACCTGACGCCAAGCTGAAGCGTACTTCAACTGGACAGACTCAACCGAAAAGCTTGCTGTGCGAGCCGAGCCAGTCTGGGGGTGTCGGCATCCGACTTTCGATAGATCAGCAGCAAGTCAGACTTGACGTGGCATTCCCAGTATCCTGCCCAATCGCCGCTAAGATCATGGTCGCGGTATTTGGCATCGAGCGGCTGGTTAGTCACCAGCGCTACGAGAACGAGCCTCAGATCGCTGTCGAGCGTCGCCAGGTTCTGCCCTTTGGCCTCACGCTTGTCATCTCGTTTGAAGGCTGTTGTGCGGTCAATCGTCCGCATTCAGGTCTGCCATCAGATCATCAACGTTAGCGAACCGCTTGCCCCTCCCGGCTTCAAGCTCGGCAATGGCCTTGCGCGTGGTGGCATTGGGCACCTTCACATCGAAGGGCAAACGGCGCTCATCGGCTACGCGCAGCATCAGCAAGCGGATAGCGTCAGAAATAGACAAGCCCATTGCTTCCAGCGCATCCGACGCCCGCTCCTTGGTGGCGGTGTCGATGCGAGCGCGGACATAGGTATCGGCTGTGCTCATGGTGACTTCCCTTGAAGGTTTCAGAAGCTTTATTGTAGTTACATTGGGACTACAAACCAAGGGCGATGCCGGATTGCTTACCGTGCTTTATTTTCCGTTTTCTGTGGAAGACGCGAGCGCTTCTGTTAAAGCAGCATCGGTGATTTTTCGGTGCAGTCCTGGAACTGCCGCGGGTTGGCGTCTTGGGCAGCAGTAAATACAAGACATACGCTTCTCGGCAGGTTTGCGTGCTGCTGAAAAAGCCAGTTGCAGTGATTGGCCGAGCCACAACACGGTTGCGCCTTCATGCCAGCGCAGCGCAATGCCGAGCCTGGCGGCTGATAGCCGCAGATCAAGTGGGGGGGGGGACGCTGACCTCATGGGGCTTGGTGTCACGATAAAGCTGCGGGCTGATGCGGCGCATTTCGGCTTCTATCCAGGTTTCTGCCCGGGAGAGAATATCTGAGGCGGATAAGCCCGTCGGGGCTATCGCGGGCCCTACGCTTACGGTGACGATGCCGCTTTTTTTGAACAGCGCATTCTTGCCCCAAAACTCGCCAGAATTTAAAGCGACAGGCACCACGGGCACGCCGGTCGCCGTGGCGAGAAACGCGCCGCCGCCTTTGTAACGTTGCTGCCCACCGGGCGGTGCGCGCGTGCCTTCGGGGAAAATAATGACAGTGTAGCCTTCCTGCAAACGCTGGCGGCCAATCTCGACCAGATGTCGGATGGCCTCTTTGCCCGCGCCACGGTCAATCGGAATCATGGGGGTGAGCGCGAGCGCCCAGCCAAAGAAAGGCAGCTTTTTGATTTCCTTTTTCCACACAAACACCGCGTCTTTAAACACTTCTTGCAGCACCAATGTTTCCCAGGCGGATTGATGTTTTGAGAACACAATCACGGCATGCGGCGGAATGTTTTCTGCGCCAATCAAGCGATACGGAATGCCCAGCACGTGCTTGACCAGCCAGATTGCAAAGCGTACCCAGGGCATGGCCAGCTTATGCCGCCAGCGCAAGGGGAGCGGAAAGCTGATGGCGATATACAGCAGCATGTAGGGCGGGGTGGTCATGACCAGAATGATCAGATAAAGCAAGGAGCGAAGAAAGGAGATCATGATGGCGGTATTTTTGGAATTATTTTTCGGCTAGCAGGTGTGCAACCACGGCTGCTAGATCAGGAAAAGTGCGCGTGCCAGGCGGCAGGTCCGGGTCTGCGGCGGTTTTTTTGCCTTTGCCGGTGAGTACAAGGTAGGGTTTGGCGCTGACGGTGACCGCGGCTTGCAAATCGCGCAGCGCGTCTCCCACGGCGGGCACGCCGGTTAAATCGGCATTAAGGCGTTTGGCGATTTCGTGCAGCATGCCCGCGCGGGGTTTGCGGCAGTTGCAGTTGTCCGTGCTGGTATGCGGGCAAAAAAAGATGGCGTCAAGGCGCCCGCCGACTTGCGCTAAAGACTTGACCATTTTTTCGTGAATGGCGTTGAGCGTATCCATGTCAAACAAGCCGCGCCCCACGCCGGATTGATTGGTGGCCACCACCACGCGATAGCCCGCCTGATTCAGCCGCGCAATGGCGGCCAAGCTGCCGGGGATGGGCTTCCATTCATCAGGGGATTTGATGAACTGGGCGGAATCCATATTGATGACGCCGTCACGGTCGAGAATAATCAGTTTCATAGCAGGCCAAGTTTATGGTTGCAGCCGTTTGCCAAAAGCGCGGATAAGGGCGATCTGTTGGCGATATTCAGGCTTTGCGGGGCTTGTCATCGGGGTTTATAGCAATTCAACGCCAAAGCGGCGCATGAATAGTGCGAACAAGGCAAAGCAAACCACGGTAAGCAGAACGCTCGCTAGCAAGGTGAGCCAAAACCCCAGGCGCGGTAGTAGCACGGGGAAGGCCAAAAACATCGGCAGCGTGGGCACGACATACCAAAACGTGTACCACGCATGGTTCGCCACTTTGGCCGCGGGCTGGTTTTCCAGGTGCAGCCAGACCAGCGTCAAAATCGTCACCAAAGGCAAGGCAGCAACAAGCCCGCCCAGCTTGTCGCTGCGTTTGGCCAGTTCCGTGATCAACACCACGAGTGCGGCTGTGGTGAGGTATTTCGTGATGAGCCAGAGCATGGTTGCGTTGCTTTTCGGTCTGCTTTTTTAGCGTGAAACAACGCAATTAGGCGCCGGGTCACGCCTCTCGCGCAGCGAGCCAGACAGAAACATCTCCGCGAGGGGGCGACGCATGCATCGCGTCGCCGCAGTCGGCTGGCTGTGCAAAGCCAGCCGTGGGCCGCCTCGCGGATGGGAGGGGCGGGCCTTTATGCTGCCTTTCGCGTGTTTCATCATCAGCGGGTGGCATTTGCTTACCATGAGCGTTAGCTGGACAAGCGCGAAATATCCGCCACGCAGTTCATCAGGCCTGCCAGACGCGCCAGCAGCGCCAGCCGATTGGCTCGAATGGCGGCATCATCCGCATTGACCATCACGTCGGCAAAAAATGCATCCACGGCAGAACGCACGTTGGCCAGGGTTTTCAAGGCCGTGGTGTAGTCACCCGTTGTCATGTGCGCCTCAATCATCGGGGCGAGTTTTTCAACTTCGGCGAACAGGGTTTTTTCTGCGGCTTCTTGCAGCAGTGCGGGGTTAACTGTCGGGCTTACCTGTTCGGTCGATTTTTTCAGGATGTTGACGATGCGCTTGTTGGCCGCGGCGAGCGCTGCCGCTGCAGGCAAGAGCGCAAACGCCTTGACGGCGGCCAGGCGCTGCGGCACTTCGTCCATGCGCGTGGGATTTTGGGCGAGTACGGCGTCTACCGCATTGGGCTCGTGGCCGGCGTCGCGCAACAGGTTGCGCAAGCGTTCGCGGAAAAAGTCGGCGCTGGCGATACGGCACTCATGGGTCAATAACGCCGGTGCAAAGCCTGCCGCAGCGTCCTCGATCAGGTCCGTCAAGTTGACCGGCAGCGGTGTTTCCATCAGGATGCGCAACACGCCCAGCGCGGCACGGCGCAGACCGAACGGGTCTTTGTCGCCCGTCGGAATCTGCCCGATACCGAAAAAGCCGATCAGCGCGTCCAGCTTGTCCGCCAGCGCCACTGTAGCAGCCACCGTGCCCTGGGGCAGGGCGTCGCCGTTAAAGCGCGGGCGGTAGTGGGCTTCAACCGCTGCGGCAACCGTGGCGGATTCGCCGTCGTTCAGCGCGTAATAGCGCCCCATGATGCCTTGCAGTTCAGGGAATTC
>DILC01000053.1 GCA_002424865.1 Rhodocyclaceae bacterium UBA5602
CATCAGGCCAAGTTTTCCATGGGCACCGTGCTGGCGCTGGTGGCGCAGTTTGGCTTTGCGGGGCTCACGGAGTTTGATGCGCACTTCAACGATGCGGCGACAGCGGATTTTTGCCGCCGCGTGGGCATGACGCTCGACGAAGAAGTGGACGCCGCTTATCCGGTACGCTGGATCGGCAAGGTCACCGTGACTACCACAGATGGCCGCACATTCCACGGGCGCGTCGATGAACCCAAGGGCGACCCCGGCAATACCCTGTCGCGCAATGAGCTGGAAGACAAGGCGCGGCGTCTGGCGGCCTTTGCTGGCGGGGCGAGTGCGGATGAAATCGAGCGCTTGATCCAACTTGCCTGGACACTCGCCGGGCAAGCTTGCATGGGCCGTTTGCTATGACAAATGATTTGCATATTGGCCAATGCGCTGATCACTATGCTTATCTGTTCGTGCCCGCCAATCGGCCGGAACGCTTTGCCAAGGCGCTGGCCTCAGGCGCCGATGCGATCATCATTGATCTGGAAGATGCTGTTGCGGCAGAAGAAAAAGCGGCTGCGCGGCGTTATGCCGCAACCGCGATAAAAGAAGGGCTTTTTAGCGGCAAAGGGCCCTCGGTTTATGTTCGCATCAATGCGGCGGACACCGAATGGTTTGTCGAGGATTTAGCGCTGATAAAAGAAGCCGCTACGGCTGGTGTGATGCTGCCCAAGGCTGAACATGCGGAGCAAATAGCACGCATTCATGCGGGGGCAAAAAAGCTTTGCCGCGTGATTCCTGTCATTGAAACCGCGGCAGGATTGGTCAACGCACAAGCTATCGCGCAAGCCGACGGTGTGGAACGTTTAGCCTTCGGCTCGATTGATTTTCAGCTTGATCTGAATTGTGCTGGCAGTGATGCGGCTTTGCTCTATGCGCGCTCGCAATTGGTGGTGATCTCGCGTTGTGCAGGGCTGGCCGCACCGATTGATGGCGTGACGGTTGCGCTGGAAGATGCCGCGCAGCTCAGCCATGATGCGCAGCACGCCAAGTCGCTTGGCATGGGGGCTAAGCTGTGTATTCATCCGCGCCAGCTGGGTGTGGTGAAGGCAGCCTGGCAACCCACGGCTGAAGAGATTGCCTGGGCAAAAAAAGTGGTCGCCGCGTTGGCAAAAGCTGGGGACGGGGAGCGGCGGGGGCAACCTATTGTGCATCAAAATGCCATTCAGCTCGACGGCATGATGATAGACAGGCCGGTATTGGCAAGGGCGCAGCGCATACTGGCATGGGCCAATGCTTGATGCGCGGTTATTTTGTCAATGCTTTATTTTTGCCGCAGCAAAAAAACGTAATTGGGAAAATATCAATAGAAAACTGGAGGATTGAACATGAAATTGAGTAGCCAGCCTTTGCTGGGCATTATCGCCAGCTTGCTTGTGGTAAGCGCGTCGTTATGGATTTCCGTGACGCTCTCGCCTGATGCTGTGCTCACCTGGGTCAGCCTGATTCTGGTGGCGATGGTGCCGATGCAAATGGTGATTGGCCTGGCCTGGCGCAGTCAGCAGCCGGCCTTTATTGCGGCTTTGCCCCAACCGATACGCGGTTTGGCTTTCACCGCTTTAATGTCCCTTGCGGGTGGCATTGTGGCTTTCATTGCGAATGCCAAAGTCGGCGGCGGCATGTTGCCGCCGACTCCCTTTGTGAATATGTTCATGATCTTTGCCGTGCCGATGACCATCTCGCTGATCATTGTTTTTCAGTGCTGGCCATTCTCGGTCATTTTCAGGGACAAACCCGTGGCCATGGGTTTTGCCCTCGTGATCGCCGCTTATGCGCTGGCCTGGCTGGTTTTTGAGTGGCTGTTCAATTTTAGTTTTCTCGCGCACGCGCCTTTTTATCAAGCCGCGCTTGACCCCAAAGGCCTGTTCATGGCCTGGTTGCCCTTGGCGGCAGGTTTAAGCTGCGTGGTCGGCGTTTTATGCCTGGTCTTGCTTGACTTTTGGCCGGTGAAATTGATTGTCAATGCTGTCCCGGCATTAGCCAGGCAACCCTGGTTTGGTTTGCTTGCCACTGTCTTTGTTGCGGCGATTGCAAAAGGATTGTGGTGGTTTTTTGATGTGCCTCATGGCATGGATGTCGTGGCCTTTCTCGTGCAGGTCAATGTTGCGATGGTGTTTGGCATATTCATTGTCTTGGTGATGTTTGAAGGCGCTCCTTTCATTCGCTTGCCGCAACCCATACGCGGTTTGGTGCTGATTGCCGTGGCGGCGGCCTTGGCCGTTGGCTTGCATGCGCTGTATCAAGCAATCGCAGTGCAAAAGTTTGGCTTGCCACGCGGTGCGCCAACGTATGCGCTGGAATTGTGGTTGGCGACCAGCATGCTGGCGATTACTTTCCCGTTGATGGTGGCTTTTGCCAGCTTCTTTGATTTCTGGCCATTGCGCTTGGGTGAAGGGATTTCATCCGGGCATTAAATGTCCGGGATGGCAAGGGTTCAAAAAAGGGTTGAAAAGCCTGCACCCCAAAGGCATTTCCTGCGGGGCGTGCGGGCATGGGGTGCCCAGTGCCATGTGTCAATCATTGCACGTCCACGTGTTATGCTTCTTGCTTAGTTGACTTGAATGATCGTTCGGTGTTTTGATTTCTGGGGATAGATAATGCTAAAAAACAACAGGATGTTTCGTAATGCCTTGGGTGCCGGCCGCTATTTTGCTGTACTTTTAGCGGCAACCTTTTTAGTTGGCTGTGCGACGACCAATGAGCTTTCACCCGCGCCGGCAACGGCGGCAAGTAGTGAATACAACTATCACATTGGTCCTGGCGATACGGTGAATATCGTCGTCTGGCGTAACCCTGAACTGTCCATGTCAGTTCCCGTGCGTCCCGATGGCAAGCTTGCCGCACCATTGATTGAAGACTTGCCTGCCTTGGGCAAAGACCCTGCGACGCTGGCTCGGGATATTGAAAAAGCGCTGGCGAAATTTATTCGCGATCCTGTTGTTACCGTTATTGTTACCCAGTTTGTCGGTCCTTATAGCGAACAGATTCGTGTGGTCGGCGAAGCGGCCAAACCGCAAGCCTTGCCTTACAGGCAAAAAATGACCCTGCTTGACGTCATGATTGCCGTAGGCGGCGTGACGGATTTTGCTGATGGCAATGGGGCGACTATTCTTCGCGCAGGCGACGGTAACAAGCAGTACAGTGTGCGCATCAAGGACCTCATCAAGCGGGGCGATGTCTCTGCCAATGTGGAAATGAAACCCGGTGATGTGCTGATTATTCCGCGTAGCTGGTTTTAATCAGGCAATCAGGCTAAAGGGTTTCTGGCATGGATGAGGTCTTTCGACTAATACGCATCACGCTACGTGGCATGTGGCAGCATCGCTGGCTGGGCGTTGCCGTAGCCTGGATTACCGGTATCGTGCTGGGGGTGGTTGTTTTCATGACGCCTGACAAATATGGCGCATCAGCGCGTATCTATGTTGATACTGATTCTGTCTTGAGGCCGCTTTTGTCTGGTTTGGTGGTGCAAGGCAATACAGAGCAGAAGATTGCTATCCTGAGCCGCACGCTGATCAGCCGCCCCAATGTGGAAAAACTGGTGCGCATGGCTGATCTTGATTTAGGCTTGAAGTCAGCTAAAGAAAAAGAAGCGGTGATTGATCATGTCATCTCGACGCTGAAAATTAAAAGCGTGGGACGCGACAACCTTTACGTGATCGAGTATCAAGACCCCGTGCCGGAAACGGCGCGCAAGGTGGTGAGTTCCTTGACGACGATTTTTGTAGAGTCAGGCCTGGGCGGGAATCAGACCGATTCGGATTCGGCGCGCAAGTTTATTGATGATCAGATCAAGGTCTACCAAAAAAAGCTGGAAGAGGCAGAGGGGCGCTTAAAACAGTTCAGGATCCAGAACCTTGATGCGCAACTGGATAGCGAGAAAGATGGTAGTGCGCGCCTCAATGAGCTGAGCAATCAGTTAAGCCAGGCGCGGCTGGAGTTGCGCGAGGCTGAAAATGCCAAAGCTTCCTTGCGGCAGCAGATTATTGGCGCAGAAGGCGCTGCGGGCACGGGTATTATTTCAGTACCGGAAATGGATAGCCGCATTGATGCGATGAAGCAAAATCTGGATAACTTGTTGCAGAAATTTACCGAAGATCATCCCGATGTGCGCGGTGTACGGCGAGTGATTAAAGACTTGGAAGAGCAAAAAAAGCGTGAGATTGAATTGCGCCGAAAACAAGCGGCGGGCAATTCCTCGTCGCTGGTGAATAGTGATTCAGTCTCTCCGCAGCTGAAAGCTGCCCTGGTAAGCGCCGAGTCGCAAATTGCCTCCTTGCGTGCGCGTGTTGGCGAGTATGAGTCCCGTTACGCAAGGGCTGTCGGAAACGCGAAAAGGATGCCGGAAGTTGAAGCGGCGTACGCGCAGCTCAACCGTGATTATGGGGCGATCAAGAAAAATTATGACGATCTGGTACAGCGCCGTGAATCGGCGGCTATTTCTCAAGGCATGTCCACCGTCTCCAGCGTCGCTGAGTTTCGCCTGATTGATCCGCCCCGGGTCTCTCCGCAGCCTGTTGCACCCGACCGTTTGATACTTTTGCCCTTGGCATTCCTGGCCTCGCTTGCGGCAGGCGTGTTTGCCTGTTTTGCGGCTTATCAGGTGCGGCCGACCTTTTCAGATGCAAGAAGCTTGCGTGAGCTAACGGGGTTGCCGCTTCTGGGCGCCGTGTCGCACTTTTCGACCATGACGGACCAACTGCGGGCACGCAAGGAAAAAATAAGATTGATGGGCGGGGTTGGCGCGCTGGCCTTGAGTTATGTCGTTGCCGTTCTCGTGTCGTTTATCATGATTTCACGGGCAGTCTGACATGGATATTATTGAACAAGCAGCAAAGCGTCTTGCCGAGCTCCGTAAGTCGGGTGTCGATGTGCCTGATCCAGGTGGTATGGATGATGCTGCAATAAAACCCGCCTCGGATGCAACCAGTACGGTATTTACGGCACAGCCTGGCGCCAGTCCGGCTGATTCCCGCAGCTATGCTGCCTTGGGCGATTTCCCAGACAAGCGGGTGGATGAACCAGGCGCTGGACTTGCCAGGCCCGCCACCGGGGCGGACGGCATTGCGTCAAGCACTGCGATGCGTCGAGTTGAGATTGATCTGGTTGGCTTGGCCAGTCGAGGCATTATCACCCCAGATACCGCACGTTCGCAGCTGGGTGCCGAGTTACGCATTTTGAAGCGCCCCTTGCTGCGCAATGCATCGGGCAAGGGGGCTGCCAGAATCAAGGATGCCAACCTGATCATGATTACCAGTGCGGTGCCAGGCGAAGGAAAGTCCTATCTGGCGGCTAACCTGGCCATGAGTATCGCCATGGAGCTGGACCATACGGTGCTGCTGGTGGATGCGGATGTTGAGCGGCCCTCCTTGCCCAGGGTGCTGGGATTTGACCATGATCATGGCAAGGGGCTGCTGGATGTATTAATCGATAGCGAACTTGATCTGGGCCAAGTGATGATCAAGACCAATATCGACAAGTTATCTATCCTTCCGTCGGGAACGCCGCATCCTCGCGCAACTGAATTATTGGCCAGTGGCGGCATGAATAAATTGCTGGCTGAAATGGTGCAACGGTATTCAGATCGCATTATTATTTTCGATTCTCCGCCCCTGCTGGTGACCACGGAAGCGCGCGTGTTGGCGGCGCACATGGGGCAGGTTGTGATGGTCGTGAAAGCAGAGAGCACAAGCCATTCTGAAGTGAAGCATGCGGTTGCCGCGCTTGAGGTGTGTCCAGTAAAAATGGTCGTTTTAAATCAGACGACAGGCCATTTTGATGGTCATGGTTATGGATATGGCTACGGGTACGAGAGTGGCCCAGAAGCGCAAGTAAGAGATCAGGCAGGCATTCGATAATGCAAAACGCTGCGCAAAAAGTTGTTCAACAACAGATGCAAATCACAATCCTGGATCCTCGGCATGGCGTGGTGGATTTGACTGAAAAAACCGCATGGATAGGCCTCTTGCTGGCTGGCGCGGTGTTTTTTACTGCCGAGGTTACAGCGCAAGAGGCCGGTACTGCAGATGCTTTATCCCCGCAAGTTGCGAACAGCATGGAGGGCTCTGCCGCCCCAAACAACTCAAGCAATACGCCCGCTTGGCGCATTGCCCCTTCAATTTCTACCGACCTGACTTATACCGACAATGTGGCTTTGGTCAAGAACAACAAACAAAGCGACTTTGTTACCCGGATCAGCCCAGGGGTCAAGATTGAGGGGCGTGGCGGGCATGTCACAGGAAGTTTGGATTACCACTGGCAGCAGTACCTGTACGCAAAGGATAGCGGGCGCAACGGTCAGCAGCGTTCGCTGAACGCCAATGGCCAGGCGGAGCTGATTGACCAATGGTTTTATGTTGATGGCAGGGGTTCTATTTCACAACAAGCCCTGTCTGCATTTGGTACGCAAAGTGTGGCCAATGACGTCGTCAATAATAACCGTTCGGAAACTTCAACTTATCAGCTCTCCCCTTACATCAAAGGGAATTTTCCCGGCTGGGCGGATTATCTGCTGCGCTTTACCGGGTCACGTACCAAGTCGGCACAGGGTGAGCTATCGGTGGGTTCAGGCACCACGACGAAAGCCTGGAGTGGGCGTTTGTCGGGTGATTCCCAATTTAAAAAGCTGGGCTGGACGGTTGATGCGGCACAGCAAACAATCGAACGCAGCACGGCACGGGATACGCAATCCAAAAGGCTGACGGGCACGTTGCATTACAAAATTGACCCGCAAGTCCGTTTAAGCGCAACCTTTGGGCGGGAGTCGGATGACTACGGCAGCGTACAACCGCAATGGCAATCCGTCCGTGGATTGGGTGTTGATTGGGCGCCAACAGATCGAACCTCGGTTATCTTGAACAAGGAAAGACGTTCTTTTGGCGACAGCTATAACGCCAATTTCACGCATCGGACAGCCTTGACGGCCTGGAAACTATCGCAAAGCAAAAACATCAATACGCCGAATGAGCAGTTATTGACGACCGGGCTGGGTTCTGCATTTGATTTGCTGAATTTGCAGTTGACCACCCAGGTGCCTGACCCTGTGCAGCGCGCGCAGCAGGCCAATATGATTTTGCAGCAAGCAGGCATATCTCCCAACGCGCAGGCATTTGGGACAATCGTAACCTCTAGGGTTTATATCTCCCGCCGCAAAGAAGCCTCTTTTGTGATTACTGGCGCGAGGAATATCGTGACCTTGTCGGCCGACAAGAGCGATAACCAGTCGTTGGGTACGGGCGGCACCGTTGCGGACGATTTCAGCTTGAGCCCCAACATCCGGCAGTCAGGCTTTACCGCTAGCTGGGCGCACAAGCTGACCCCTGATATGGCCTTAACCCTCAATGGGCGTCGATCCCACAATAAGGGCGATTCGGCCGGCCTGGATACTCAACTTGACATGTTGTCCCTGATGCTGACTGCCAAACTGGGCGAGAAAACTTCGGCGACAGTTGGCCTGCGGCGGACGAGCTCTGATGCGGCAAGCACAACGGCGAATAGTTATGACGAGCGGGCGGTGACGGGCTCGCTCTCGATCAATTTTTAGGCCATTATGTACGAAGCGCATTATGGGCTGAAAGTCAAGCCCTTTCAGCTCAACCCTGATCCGGCTTTTTATTTTGACAGCGCCCAGCACCGGCGGGCAAAGGCTTACCTTGAATATGGGATTCATCAAAATGAAGGCTTTATTGTGGTCACTGGCGAGATTGGCGCTGGCAAGACCACCATCGTGCGCGGTTTGCTGGAGACGCTCGATAAAACCAGGGTCATTGCGGCGCAGCTGGTCAGCACGCAACTTGATGCGGATGACATGCTGCGCATGGTCGCCGCAGCGTTTGGTGTGGGCGGCAAAAACTCGACCAAGTCAGACCTGATCCTCTCCCTGGAAGCTTTTTTGGTGGATGTCGCAAGGCAGGGCAAGCGTTGTTTGCTGATTGTTGATGAAGCGCAGAACCTGACGCAACGCGCCGTAGAAGAGCTGCGCATGTTGTCCAATTTCCAGTTTGAATCCCACGCTTTGCTGCAAAGCTTTTTAGTTGGACAGCCTGAGTTTCGGGCGATTTTGTTAAGCCCGCAAATGGAGCAATTGCGTCAGCGCGTCATTGCCGCGTGTCATATTGGTCCGCTGAATTTGAGTGAAACGCAAGAATATATTCAGCATCGCATCAAGTGCGCAGGTTCTACCGGCGACCCGCAGTTTGATCCAGATGCCTATGGGTCAATACACCGCGCCAGTGCCGGGATACCACGGCGCATCAATGCCATTTGCGACCGGCTTTTATTGGCAGGCTTTTTATCGAATAAAAAAACCTTCAATAAAGAAGATGCCGAAGCGATTGCCGTTGAAATCAGCGATAGCGCCTATATGCCGGGATCGGCCAGTCTCGTCGGCAATCATGGCGCGCTGAGCGCGCCGAGCGCTATTGCGGAGGATTTTTCCCACATTGATTTTGAGGAAATGGCGCTGGATGCTGATGTGGCTGCCGAGACCGATCGCATGCTGAACGACTTGAATAAACGCCGGGTTGTCGATCGGCTGGTGAGGATTGAGCGCAGCTTGTTACGCCTGGAACAAAGCAATTCGCTCATTTTGCGTACGCTGCAAAAAATGATCGAAAAAATGCGCATGGGTGGCCGCAAGGAAACCGAAAGCGGAAAAGCGAGTGGTGGAGAAGCGAGGGCGAACCATGATCACTAACGCCTTGACCATAGATGTTGAAGATTATTTTCAAGTCTCCGCTTTTGCGCCACATATTGACCGGGCCTCCTGGGATCAGCAGGAGTGCCGTGTCGAAAGAAATATCGACCGCATCTTGGGCATGCTCGATGAACGGCAGGTAAAAGCCACGTTTTTTACCTTGGGCTGGATTGCCGAGCGTTATCCTTTTGTCATAAAAGCGATTGTGGCTGGCGGACATGAGCTGGCTAGTCACGGCTATGGGCATCAGCGGGTAAGCGATTTGTCGCCAGCGCAATTTTCTGCCGATATTGTGCGTGCCAAGGCCATTTTGGAGGATTTGGGCGGCGTAGCCGTGGTGGGTTATCGCGCACCGAGTTTTTCTATCGGGGCAAGTAACCGGGACTGGGCCTTTGGATGCCTGGCCGCCGCCGGCTACCGCTATAGCTCCAGCGTTTATCCCGTCAAGCATGACCACTACGGCATGCCCGATGCCCCGCGTTTTGCCCATCACGCGCATCCTGGCCTGGTTGAAGTGCCGCCCACTACGGTGCGCGCCTTTGCGCGCAATTGGCCGGCCAGCGGTGGCGGCTATTTCCGCTTGATGCCTTACGCCTTGTCGCGCCGCTTGATCTTGCGCGTTAACCAGGCGGACAACCAGTCCGCCGTGTTTTACTTTCACCCGTGGGAAATTGACCAGGAACAGCCGCGGATTGCTGGCATTAGCGCGAAAACCCGGTTTCGCCATTACGTGAATATCCACCGCATGGAAAATCGGCTCAAACAATTGCTGAAAGATTTTCACTGGGGGCGCATGGATAAAATTTTCCTTCCCCCAGCCTTGTCCTCATGACTTTTGTATCTAACGCATCCATGCCGGAGCTTCCGTTGCGCGTTGCCCAACTGGATGGCGATGGGGGATTGCTGGCCAAATGGGATGCCTATGTAGGCGCTGCCCCTGCAGCCACGTTTTTCCATCGCGCCGGCTGGCAACACATTCTGCAAACAGTCTTTGGCCACCGCACCTTCTTTTTATATGCCGAGCGCCATGGTGTCATCGAAGGGGTGCTGCCCTTGGCGCAAATCAAGAGCCGATTATTTGGCAACGCCCTCATCGCCTTGCCCTTTGCCGTGTATGGCGGCGTGGTGGCCGATACGGAAGAAGCCGCGCAAGCACTGGAAGCCGCCGCTGAACAGCTGGCCATGGAATTAGGTGTCGCGCATCTTGAATATCGCAACATGACGCCCCGCCATCCCGATTGGCCGACGCAGGATTTGTATGTCACTTTCCGCAAGGAAATTTCCTCCGACGAGGAAACCAACCTGCTGGCCATCCCGAGAAAGCAGCGCGCCATGGTGAGGAAGGGCATAGGCAATCAACTGCGCGCTGAGTTTGATACAACGGCCGACCGTTTTTTTGCCCTGTTTGCCGATAACGTGCATCGTCATGGCACACCAGCGCTGCCTAAACAGTATTTCACTGCCTTGCTCAAGGCGTTTGGCAAGGACTGCGACATTCTCACCGTGGTGGCGCCTGATGGCACACCGCTCAGCAGTGTGTTGAGCTTTTATTTCCGCGACGAGATTCTGCCTTATTACGCCGGGGATGCCGAGCGCGCGCGTGATTTTGCCGCGAATGATTTCAAGTACTGGGCATTGATGTGCCATGCTGCCGGGCGAGGCATTAGATTATTCGACTACGGGCGCAGCAAAGTCGGCACGGGGCCTTATTCATTCAAAAAAAACTGGGGCTTTGTGCCGCAGCCTTTGCATTATGAATACCGGCTTTTCAAGCGCGGGGATATTCCGCAAAATAACCCGAACAACCCGAAATACAAGTTGATGATTGCAGCCTGGCGGCGCTTGCCCCTGCCCGTGGCTAACTTTCTGGGCCCGTTTATTGTGCGCAACCTGGGCTGAGCGGCCCGATTTTCTTGATCGGTTTTATTCTATATGGCCAAGCTGCTTTATCTTGTGCATCGCCTGCCTTACCCGCCCAATAAAGGCGATAAGGTGCGCTCATACCACTTGCTCAAACACTTGGCGCAGCAGCATCAGATTTATCTTGGCAGCTTCATCGACGATCCTGCGGATGAGGCCTGCCTGGAGACCGTGAAGCGTTTTTGCGCGGACATGTACATCGGCCGCCTTTCGCCCCGCCTGGCCAAGCTGCGCAGCCTGACGGGGCTGCTCACCGGCGAGGCGCTCTCCTTGCCTTACTATCGTGACGCGGGTTTGCGTGCGTGGATCAAAACCATCCGCGCGACTCAAGCGATTGATGGCGCGGTGATCTTTTCCTCCGTCATGGCCGATTACATTGGCGATATGGACCATCTGCCTACCTGGGTGGATTTTGTCGATATGGACTCGGCCAAGTGGGCTGAATATGCCACGACACATCGCAGGCCCATGTCCTGGATTTATCAACGCGAAAGCCAAAAGCTCTTGCAGTATGAACGCCAAGTGGCGCAACAGGCGCGGCATAGTTTTTTTGTGACTGGCGCTGAAACTTCGCTATTTGAAAACGCCGCGCCCGAGGCAGTCGGCCGTGTGAGCGCGATGAGCAATGGTGTGGATGCGGACTTTTTTTCGCCAGCGCACAAACTTGCCTCGCCCTATGCGCAGGACGAAATCCCCCTGGTTTTTACCGGTGCGATGGATTACTGGCCGAATGTAGATGCCGCGGTCTGGTTTGCGCAAAATGTCTTGCCCGCTGTGCGCCAGCAGCGCCTGGGCGTCAGGTTTTATGTCGTCGGGCGCAGCCCCGATGCGGCAGTGCTGGCCTTGGCGGCCGACCCCGCTGCGGGTGTTGTGGTGACGGGCACCGTGGCTGACGTGCGGCCATATATCGCCCATGCTGCCGTGGTGGTGGCGCCCTTGCGCATCGCACGCGGCATACAGAACAAAGTGCTGGAAGCGATGGCCATGGCCAAAGCCGTGGTTGCGTCAGCCACTTGCGCCGAGCCGATTGCGGCAGAGGTCGGCACAGAAATCCTGTGCGCCACCACGGCAGAGGGTTACCTTGGCCAAATCAATGCCTTGCTCACATCGGCCGATGTGGCAGAAAGAATCGGCGCAGCGGCGCGCAGCAAAGTGCTCGCTCGCTATAGCTGGCAAGCCCACTTGTCGCAAATAGACCATTTCATCGAGGAGCGCGGCGCATGGGCGAGGCCAATATGACCACTGCAACATCCTCTGCGGAAAGCCCGGCAACAATTTCCGCCGTCCCGCCAGCGCCGACTTTTTCATGGCCAAAGGCGTGCTTCACCCTGCTCGTCGCGGTGCTCGGGCTCGGCGTGATTTATCGTGAAACCTTGTTCGGCATGGTGTCCATCTGGTGGCGGTCGGAGACCTTCACCCACGCATTTCTGGTCGCCCCGATCAGCCTGTGGCTGATCTGGGAAAAACGCGGCGAATTGGCGCGCTATCAGCCACAGCCCTCGCTGTGGCTGGCTTTGCCGCTGGCGGTGCTGGCATTTATTTGGCTTTTGGGGGAATTGGCGGCGGTCAATGCCGTCACGCAACTGGCCTGGGTGTTGATGCTGATCTTGACCGTGCCTGTCATCATCGGCTTGCCTGCGGCACGGCAAATTACCTTTCCGTTATTGTTTCTGCTGTTTGCTGTCCCCATTGGCGAGTTTGTCATGCCCAAATTCATGGAATGGACCGCCACCATGACTGTGCTGGGTTTGCGTGCTTCTGGCGTGCCGGTGTATCAGGAAGGCTTGCAGTTTGTCATTCCGTCAGGGCACTGGTCGGTGGTGCAGGCTTGTAGCGGCGTGCGCTATCTCATTGCATCCTTTACCGTGGGCACTTTGTTCGCCTATTTGAATTACCGCTCAACCATGCGCCGTGTGGTGTTTGTGGTTATTTCCTTGCTGGTGCCCATTGTGGCGAACTGGGTGCGCGCCTACATCATCGTCATGCTGGGGCATTTGTCGGGCAACGAGATAGCCACTGGCGCGGACCACCTGATTTATGGCTGGGTGTTTTTTGGCGTGGTGATCATGATCATGTTTGCCATTGGCATGCGCTGGCGAGAAGACCTGACGGGTAAAGCAGGGCATGAAACGGAGATGGCGCGCAAGGCAAATCCTGAATTCACGCAGGCTGAATTCGCCGCCACGCGGCTGGCGCGCCAGCGTGCCCAACGCGTGGGCAGCTTTGGGCTGACCGCCCTGATCCTCTCGATTGCGCTGCTGCCGTTTGGGGCGTTAAAACTGCTGGATGCACAAAATAGCCAGGCAGTGCCTGTATTGGGCATGCAAGCATTGGCGGTGGATGGCTGGACAGAGGAAAAAGCCGCGCTGGCCAGCTGGCAGCCAGCCTTTGCCAACCCGTCTGCCATTGGCGTCAGCGCATTTCGGCAAGGCCGGCAGCAAGTAGGCGTGCAGATTTTTTACTATCGCCATCAAGGCTACGATAGAAAGCTGATCAGCTCGGAAAACAGGCTGGTTACGCCGGACGATAGCCATTGGTTTCAGCTGGAGCAGCGCGCGCAGCAAGTCTTGCTTGCAGGCAGGCCGCTGGATATAAAAAGCGCCGTGTTGCAGCAGCAAGGCGGGCTGGCAGGCACGCCCGCCAAATTGCGCGTTTGGCAGTGGTACTGGATTGATGATCACTGGGTGGGCAGCGATTCTTTCGGCAAGCTGTGGTTGGCTTTGGCCAGGTTGCGCGGACATGGCGATGATGCTGCCGCCCTGTTTATTTATGCGCCTGAAGATGACGTTGGCGGGGCAGAGGCCGTATTGACACGGTTTTTAACAGCCGCGCAGCCTGCTTTGACAGGCATGCTGGAAAAAACCCGCCGGGCGCAATGGACCGGAATGGTGGCTCCTGTGGCATTGCTGGACCCGCTTCTTTTATGAACATGGAAAACTGACTCATTCATGAGCGAATCAAGTTATCTTGCTGGACAGGTCAAAGGGCAGCTTCAAGGGGGCGAAATAGGGCGCTTCCAGATTTTGCGCGAGCTGGGCCGCGGCGCCCAAAGCGTGGTGTATCTCGCGCATGACCCGCACTTGCAACGTGAAGTGGCCATTAAAACCTTGTACTTCGGCGCGGCGGACAATCAGCGCAATCAAGCCTTGCTGGATGAAGCGCGTGCCGTGTCGACATTGCAGCATCCCAACATTGTGCCGATTTTTGAGATGGGTGAGCATGAAGGCACGCCTTATCTGGTGTTTGAACTGGTGACTGGGCCGACGCTCGCCGAACTCATCAAGCGCGAGGGCCGGCTTTCCAGTGTGAATGCGGCTGATCTGATGCGGCAGATTGTTGATGCCCTGGCCAAGGCGCATGCGGCGGGGATTATTCATCGCGATTTAAAACCGTCCAATATCCTGATCGACGAAGCAGGCAAGCCGCGGGTGATGGATTTCGGCATTGCCGCGCGTTTGGATGCGCAGGTGCCAAAGGGCGCTTCGGTCGGGCTGATTGGCACACCTGCCTATATGGCGCCGGAATATGTGGAACAACAGCGCATTACGCCGCAACTGGATATTTATGCCGCCGGGCTGTTGCTGCTGGAAATGCTGAGCGGCGAGCGGGTGGTCAAAGGCGGGTCGCTCGATCAGATGGTGCAGCAGATTGTGCAAGTGCCCGTGGCCATCTTGCCAAGCGTGGCGGTGGATGACACCCTGGCCAGCATCATCGCCCAGGCCTGCGCTAAAGACCCTGCCCGGCGCGTGCAAACGGCAACACAATTCAAGCAGCTGCTGGATGATTACCTGGGATCGGCCACAGGACAAGGCGCTGCAGATGTGACAGATACACAAAAGGCCACCCTGGAATTCTTGATGCGGCGGATGCGCCATAAGGCGGATTTTCCCGCACTCTCCGAGTCGGTCTCAGCGATCAATAAACTCACTGATTCGGATAAGGAAAGCATTAATAATTTATCCAACACCATTCTTAAGGATTACGGGCTCACCAACAAGATTTTGCGTCTGGTGAATTCTGCCCATTTTCGCCAGGCCGGTGGCGGCAATATTGCGACTGTCTCGCGGGCGGTGATGGTGCTTGGGTTTGACGCAGTGCGTAATGTGGCGATTACCGTCCTGCTGTTTGACCATCTGCAAGATCAGGCGAATGCCAGGGAGCTCAAAGAGGCCTTTTTGCGCGCGAACCTGGCCGGAATGCTGACGCGGGATGCGAGCAGGAAATTCATGCCAAGGGAGGCGGAGTCGGCGTATATCTGCGCGCTGTTTTACAGTCTGGGACAAATGTTGTCGCAATTTTATTTCCCTGAAGAAGTGCTGGAAATCCGCAAGCTCATGTTGCAACGCCCATGCTCGGAAGATCAAGCCGCCTTGCAGGTGCTTGGCTTGACCTTTGTTGACCTGGGCATTGGCATTGCCCGTTTCTGGGGCTTTCCCCACGATATCGTTGCTTCCCTGTTTCCCTTGCCGGTGGGCTCGGTGGTCAAGCCGCATAGCCACACAGAGACACTGCGCGTTTTAGCCGGCTTTGGCAATGAGCTTTGCGCAGCGATTGCCGCTACGCCCAAGGACGGGCGAGAGGTGGCCATGGCCGTCGTGAATCGGCGCTTTGCCGCTGCCCTGCCCATGAGCGACAAGCAAATGCTCGGCATCATTGAAAGCGCTTATGAGGAAGTCAGCGATCTGGCGACAGCGTTAAATGTCAGCCTGAAGCAGAGCCCATTTGCCAGCCAGGTGCGCAGCTGGGTCAGCGCTGAAAGCGCCGGGAACCCAGGGAAAAGTGCCGCGCTATCCAGCATGGATGGCTCTATTTTGGCGGATGCATCCTTTGCTGCCACTGAGGATGGAACGCCTGGCGATACGGCGAGTTTGTCCGCCCATGCGCAAGCGACGCTCACGGCAGGCATTCAGGACATCAGCAATGCCTTGGTGGGGGACTTTTCACTTAATGATATTTTGCGCATTACGCTCGAAACCATGTATCGCGCCATGGGTTTTCAGCGTATTTTCCTGTGTTTGGGCGATGCGCGTTCAGGCATGATGGCCGGGCGGTTTGGTTTCGGTCCGGACAGCAATGAGCTGGCTAAAAAAATGAAGTTTCCCATGAAGGGGACATTGGATGTGTTCCACCTGGCCATGAGCAAAAATGTCGATATCCTGATCTCGGATATTGACGACCCCAAAATTGCAGACAAAATCCCAGATTGGTATCGCCAGATCATGCTCTCAAAAACCTTTGTCCTGTTGCCGCTGAACATTAAAGACAGGCCAGTGGCCCTGATCTATGCCGATCGCAACGCAGCGGGGAGCCTGGTGATTCCAGAGCGGGAATTGTCGCTTTTGAAAACCTTGCGCAACCAGGCACTGCTGGCGATAAAACAATCACTCTAATGAAAATCCTTTACCACCACCGCACTGCCTCCAAAGACGGCCAGGCCGTGCATATTGAGGAAATGATTGCCGCCCTGAAAGCACAAGGGCATGAAGTTCGCGTGGTAGCGCCCTCAGCCAGCGATGAGGCAGGGCAGATGGGCAATCAGGTCGGCTGGGCGCATCGCTTGCGCCAGGCGCTGCCCAAGGCGCTCTATGAGCTGCTGGAATTGGCTTACAGCCTGCTCGCCTATCGCCGCTTGTCAAAAGCCGCAAAAGACTTTCAGCCCGACGTGATTTATGAGCGCTACAACCTGTATCTGCTCGCTGGCGTGCTGCTCAAGCGCCGTTTGGGCATTCCGCTGCTGCTCGAAGTCAATGCCCCGCTCGTGTTTGAACGCTCGCAACACAGCGGCGGGCTGGCGCTGCCTGGCCTGGCGCGCTGGGCAGAAGGGCTGGCCTGGCGCAGCGCGGACACTGTGCTGCCCGTCACGCAAGTGCTGGCCGGGCATGTGGCGGCCTATGGCGTGCCGGATGGACGCATTGCCGTCATCCCCAATGGCATTAACCGCGCACATTTCGCCGTCTCGCCAGCGCCGACTTTTGCCAAAGCGCAGCATGGCCTGGCAGACCGGCTGGTGTTGGGTTTTACCGGCTTTGTGCGCGAATGGCATGGCGTGGACCGCGTGATCCGCTGGATGGCAACATCGGCCGCACCCAGCAATCTGCATCTGGTGATTGTCGGCGACGGCCCCGTGCGCGCTGATCTGGAAGCGCAGGCCAGGCAGTTGAAAGTCAGCGAGCGCGTGCGCTTTACCGGCGTCATCCACCGTGAGCAAGTGCCCGCGTGGGTCGCCGCCTTTGACATCGCCCTGCAACCCGCCGTGGTGCCTTATGCCTCGCCATTGAAGCTCATGGAATATCTTGTCATGGGCAAAGCCATCATCGCGCCACGCACGCCGAATTTGCTGGAAGTGCTTAACGATAATGAAAACGCGCTGATGTTCGATGCCGATACGCCCACGGGTTTTGAAGACGCCTTGAGCCGCCTGTGTACTGACGGCGCCTTGCGCGAAAAGCTCGGCGCGGGCGCCTATGCCACCATAGAAAAACTGGATTTGACCTGGGACGGCAACGCCCGCCGCGTCGTCGATTTGGCCACGCGACTGATAGATAAAGCGCTTCAGCCTGCCTGAGCTTGCCCGTGAATAATCACTTGAATAAACGCGCGGACCAATGCCTGGATCAACGCATTCACATTGTTCATCTGGTGTATCGCTTCGCCACCGGCGGGCTGGAGAATGTCATCGTGCAACTCGTCAACGGCTTGCCATCGGCTAAGTTTCGTCATACGGTGGTGGCGATCAGTGAAGTGGATAGCACATTTGCCGCACGCATCGAAGGGGAGGATGTCGAGGTGATTGCCCTGCATAAACCGCCCGGCCAGCCCTTCGAGTTGTATCCGCAGGTTTATCGCTTGCTGAAAAAGCTCAAGCCTGATGTGCTGCACAGTTGCAACCTGGCCGCGATGGAGTTTGTTCCAATGGCCGCACTCGCCCGCGTGCCCCTGCGCGTGCACGCCGAGCACGGCTGGGATGTGGGCGAGTTGGGCGGCAACAATGCGCGCTACCGTTTTTTGCGGCGGATATACAAACCCTTTGTGCATGAATTCGTGGCGGTTGCCGGGCCGCAAAAAGATTATCTGCAGCACAGCATAGGCGTTGCGCCCCAACATCTGCATGTCATCCCGAACGGCGTGGATACCGGGCGCTTTCGCCCCTGGCATGAAGGCGATGCGCTGCCTGCAGGCTTTCCGTTTCAGCGCGGCAAGCATTGGGTTATCGGCACCATCGGCCGTCAGGCGCCCGTTAAAAATCCGCTCTTGCTGGTGGACGCGTTTATCCAACTCGTGCAATCGAAAGCGCCCGGCACGGCAGGCATGCGGCTGGTGATGGCAGGGGACGGCCCTTTGCATGAGTCCATCGTCCAGCGCATCGCTGAGGCGGGCTTGAACGATAAAGCATGGCTCGCCGGCGTGCGCGCGGATGTTCCTGAATTGCT
>DILC01000083.1:0-6038 GCA_002424865.1 Rhodocyclaceae bacterium UBA5602
GCCACCCAGCACACTGATCCGCGGGAAGACCATATCAAACGCCAAAGCAGAAGGACGAATACCGCGCAAGGAAGGCATTTGCGAACGGCCGATCAAGCCATTCAGGGAGAAAGCGATCGTACCGTCACTGGTCACACCTTCAAAACGCGCGCCAATTTGCGTGTTGTTCAGCTTCCAGTCAGGCAGCTCGACGTTACGGATGCCCGAAAGGCCGCTAGGAATCGTCACAGCCACACCGGCATAAGGATTTGCCACTGGACCCCCTTGAAACTGTGCCAATCCCAGTCCTGCCGCAGGCGCCAAGTTACCCACCGTGCCGCCCTGATCCCACAACATCTTTGCCGAACGGAAGTAGCAGGATGCCTCTAACGCCGCATTGGGTGTGCCGCACTGGCCGAGATTATTTGCACGGAACTTGTCAAAGTTCCACACCAACTGGATATTCCGCTCGGAGAGCGATTCGCTCGCACCCAGACGGTAGTTGGCTTGCAAAATCCACATCGGGATGCGGATGTCTTCAAACTCGTCGTAAATGCTGTTGCGTGAATAATCCATCGGATTGATCACATCCAGCACACGGAACAAATCGCTGCGACCCCAGACGACCTGCTGCTTACCGACCTTGATATTGAACTGCTTGCCGTTATCCAGATCCCAGGTTTTTTGGGCATAGAACTCGCGAATGAAGTCCAAGCGATCATTGAACTCAGGAGCTTTGAGCTCGTTACTGGACAAGTCGCCATAGCCCCCAAAGTCCGCGCAACCCCGGTGATCAATGTTACATGGACGAACCGGGACAGGAAGATCCAACGCACCAAAGCCACCGCCATTACCATAGCCCGTAGCGCTGGTATACGCTGTATTCCAGCGCTGGCCCAAATGCATCAAGCCTTGATTGGGGTTAGTTGCCGGATTGTAAGCAACCATAGGCGTTACCACGCCGGTATTCACTGTAAAAGGAAAGATAACAACCGAGCCAGGCGGAGCACCTGTGCCCGGCGCCGGAACTAGTTGTGTAGCATATCCATAGGGAACTGAATTTGAGGTTGCGCCAGGAACGCCAACCAGGCCATGAATCCCGGAGGTATCCGACATGTTGATCGAGCCGCCGGCATTCTTGCCATATTCTTTGTCGTTGATGTCGTACACGCCATCATAGGTGCCACGGAAAATGCCTTTGAAGGCCCAGCCATTGCCCAAGTCGCGCTTGTGCTCCACTTTCAGCGTATTACGAAACTTGGACAACCCAACGCTGTTGCCTGAAGCATCCTCACCACGAAACCGGGTGTCGTTTTCGTAATAAACCTTGGTATCACTATTGCTCCCTGCAATGCTGGGCAATTCATCTTCGGCGTGCAGTGCCGGGCTAACAAAGCCAGCCAGCAACAAAGGCACCAAACCAGCACGCAACCAGCGTCTTGCCAGCGCCGACTTTTCGAGTCGTTTCTGAGTCATCAACTTCCCCTCCTGAGGTTAAATAAATCGCGTCTGCCTTACGCCAAAAAGCAGCAAGAAAAGACGCATCTTGCTTGAACTACACGCTCAACTGCCAGACTTCAACAACATAAACCTGTTCAATCAATTGTTCCGGATGAAATTTAAAACGGGCAGACCTAACGCAGACGAATCTACAGCCAAGCTGGCATAAAACCACACAAGACCACGCTAAATATCTTCTTGTCAGGCGACAGGCAATGCACCACAACCGACACACCCTAAAGCAGCAGGGCTATCGCTAACCCGCTACCCGCTTAAACTCCCCTGCTTTTTTTATTTTTTATTTACTTGCAACAGCTTATCTTGACCTGATTTAATTAAACCACTGTTTCTAACCATCGTTGATACTATTTTTGCCGATTCGCAAACATGCAATAAAACACACACAAATAAAAACATGCAAAGCCTCAACACATTGAAGAAGTTGCAGCAAATTGAATGGGTTTAATTCCTGCTGCTACGGTGTAGCAAAATACAGCAAAAGAGTCAGTAAAACAATTCTTAAAAACAGTGTTGTCAAATTACAACAGGCTTACATCATGAAGTTCAGGTTTTTCCCGCGCATGAAGCGTTCATCGACTTCACACACACGGCGTAGCAGCTTGAACTGCCCCTGCGCATCCCGCCGCCAAACATCTTTGCGCGAATAGCTGTAAGTCATTTCTTCATAAATCCGGCGGTTACGCACAACATAACAGTTGGCAAACACACGATATTCACCTGGCTTTTCGCCTTCATACACTTCCAGATTGCTCAAAAAGTGGCGCACCACTTCGCGCGGATCAGCCGTCCATTGCATCGGTGATTCGCTTTGTCTGACACGCATTTCCAGATAATGAAAGTTTTCATTCAGGATATTCACGTAATCCTTGTTGGTATAGCGCTTATCTTTACGCACGCGCAGTTGGCGCACGACTGCCTGATACAGAATATCCTTGTCTATCATGGTATCAATCCACTCACGCAGGCGCTCTTCGCAAATCAAGCGTGATTCCTGGTAAAGCATCTGTTCAACTTCATGATAAATATCATGTGCTACTGCTTTTAATCCGTCCATAAGGCACTCCTTCACGTTGGGTGATGCCTTGGGCTGGGACTTTTCCAACCCAAGGTGATTGATGGCTAATCTTGACTGGCGCACATCGCTCAGATATCCGCGCGTTATTTATCAAAATTACTTACCGAGAAATTCACGCTTCCAGGCATCGGGATCCGTTTTCAGCAAGTCATCCCAGCTCTCAGCCATGAGAAATTCACGATAGGCACGGTAGTAACCACGGTAGGATGTTTCACCCACGGCCGATTGGCCTATGACTGCGCCGCTTTCTTCATCGACCTTATCACCCCCCATGCCCATTTGGGAATTCAAACGCCCCTTGCGAATCTGGCGTCCACGATTCAACTGGGTCATGGATTCCATGTTGTCGGCATCGTCACCTTCGAGCATGCCGGCTGTACCAAAGGTACGGGTTGCCATGTCATACACAGCTTCTTTAACTTCGTCAGGCATGTTCTTTTCGACAATGCCCCAGGTAAAGACCTCAATGCTGCGCGGCCCGCGCGGCGCCCAGACCTTGAAAGTATTCGTGCCCCACAAGTAGGAGTTATTCGGAAAAACGTTGGAGTTAAAGTGGCTTCCGTAATAGCCCGCACGGGTTTTACCCAGCTTCTCTGCAACTTTAGGGCGATTCTCGGCATACCACTTGCGCGCCATCTCGCCCACAGGGCCGCTCAGTAGTGCCGGGCCTGCATTGGTCAAAATACCCAACCCATGGCCAAAGCGCGTGGTTATTTGCACGCCAGCGCCATCTGGCGGCACCATTTTGTTGCCCGAGAGGGCTGACAGCTCACCACCGAGCACGCTGAGAGAGGCCGCATGTGTCCAGCCCACATGGTAAGCATCGCCAACAAAATTTTCAGCGGGCGTTTTCCAGTTGCAGTTAAGCAAGGTCCTCGTCGGCGGGCCTATGAGCTCCGCACCGCCCGTGGAGTCCATCCAGACATCCAGGAAGTACCGGTAATCCCCTAGATAGTCATACAAGCTTGGGGCTGATTTATCAAAATTGCCATACCAAAAGCCCATGTAGCTTTCGCAACGGACTTCCGTCAAGCCATGCGTGGATTTATCCAGCACACCTTTGTAAAACTCGTTTTCAAATGGCACAGCTTGTAATGAGCCGTCAATCCCATAAGACCATCCATGATAAGTACAGGTGAATGATCGCGTATTCCCCGCTTCAACTGAGGTTACGCGCGTGCCACGATGCTGACAGTAGTTCAAAAAGGCTTTGACCTTGCCATCCATTTGCCGCACAACGACAACTTCATCCTCGCCCATGATGGCGGTTGTAAAGTCACCGGGATTGGGAATCAGGCTGTCATGCGTTATAAACAACCAGCAACGGTCAAAAATACGCTCTAGTTCCAATTCATAAATCTGCTCATCCCAGAATATGCTTTTGGCTTGCGTGCCACTTTTCACATCCACCAAACTGGCTACATCGACCATGATAATCACTCCTTAAATTGATGCCCCTTAATCTCAGGGCTTATCTGAACAAGGCCTGTCAGACCTCAAAAACCACGGCACAAGCAAAGCCTTATCCGTTGTTAATCAGCTTTTATGCGACTCAAGATACTCTTCAACGAATTTCAGACGATCATTGCCCCACCACATTTCACCGTCGACAAACATGGTCGGCACGCCGAAAACGCCTCTTTCATGGGTTTCTTTATTTGCTGCGGCATAGCGCTTTTCTGAATCCTCGCCCAAGGTATAAGCCAAGAACTCATCACCCGACCAGCCAAGGCCTTCAGCGACTTTACGCAAGACAGCTTCATCAGCCATATCTTCGCCACGCCCCCAAACAGCTTGAAACATTTGATGAACATAATCGCGCTGCCGGCCTTTATCAATGGCATAAAACAGGCCACGATTCGCACGCTCGGAATTAAAGTTTGACGGGAAAACGAGTGGCGATAGATTATATTTTTTAGCCCAGCGCTGCATGTCTGCCGTCAGGTAACGCAATTTAGCCGGCACCATGCGATTGGACGGGCCGGTATTCCCAGCAGCCAACTTGGCTACGGGTAAATCCAGCGGTACATAACGGATATCCAGGCTATAGCGATCCGCCAATGCACTCAATTGCGATTCAGCCAGATAGGCAAACGGGCTCATAAAGTCAAAGAAAAACTCAAGCTGCTTTTTCATAACATCCCTTTCAAAAGGACTAAAAAAGGGTAGCTAAAAGCTACCCGTTTTATGAAGCAAAAGTAAAAAACCCTATCGGGTTCAGCCGCCTTGCTGGCTCAGCTTTTTGTGCAGCGCAGCCCAACGACGGCCAGACTCACGTGCGCCTTCGAGATAAGCTTCCGGCACTGAGTCAAACCGGTAAGGAGGACGTGCAGGACCTGCATTCATCCAGCCGCCTGCGTTAAATCGTGCCTTTTCCAGTTGGACGTTATAAGTCGAGAATTCCTTAAACGATCCATTCGGAAACAAGGTTTGCGCTGTATGCAGAATCGCATTCTGCAGCTCAGTGGCTTTTCTCCAATCGCCCGTTTGCTTTGCCTTGATGACTTCATCACGCAGCTGTAGCGCTGGCAAGGGCCCGCAGTTGGTGCCGCTCGTCCAAAATGCAGTGATGTTTTCCGGGTCAATTTTTGCAGCCGGCACATAATCCATATCAATCGGCAAGAAGCGAATTTTGCCTTTTGTGAGCATCAAGTCCATGTAAAGCGATGCAACACCAATGTACTTACACGTCACCACTTGAGGAATATCGGCGACTTGAGCCCAAAACGGACGAGGAAAATCATACTTAAATGCCTCTGGGTTCGCGTAGATAGCGATAGACATATCTGGCACAGCTTCGGCGACGTCCTGATAGAAGCGTACGGCTGTTTTGGTGTCACAAATCTGCCACATCGGCAGGCCGAGCATCGTGCCATCTGCACCAATATCGTAGGCTTCTTTCGTTTGCTTAACGGTTTCACGGGTATTCAGCGATGTCGTGCCGCAAAAATAAGGCACACGCCCCTTGATAGTTTCCACCATCGTACCAATCACTTGGCGTTTTTCTTCCCAAGTCAGCGCCGCAGCCTCGCCGAAGGTACCTAATGACAAAATGCCGTTAACGCCAGATTGAACAAGCTCTTCAGCCACACGAGCCACCTCGTCCAGGTCGACTGTATCTGTCATGCGCCAGTCATCTGCACCGGGTTTTGCGGGCGTTGGCATAATTGCCCAAGCGCCATTGATATCATTTATTTCCAATACTCTTGTTGTCTTGCTCACTATGCGTCTCCTGTAAATTCTAATAAAACCGGTCAAAATGCAACTGCTGGGCAGGCACGCGCTTATCCAGCAACAACAGGCGCTGAATCGCATCTGTCATGGGCGGGGGGCCGCAGCAATAAAACTCGTAATTCTCAAAGCCGGTGGCCAAGGTTTTCGCCATGACATCATGCACAAAACCCTGCTCACCCTGCCAACCCTCCGTGGGGATAGAAATTGCCGGTATGATCGTTGCACGCTC
>DILC01000083.1:6078-30940 GCA_002424865.1 Rhodocyclaceae bacterium UBA5602
GCGCCATAGAAAAAGGTGATTTTCCGCCCGGCGAGCAGTGGATCACGTACCGCAGCCCTGACGATTGAAACCATGGGGGAGAGTCCCGACCCGCCACCCAGGCAGACAATGTCGCGCGGGCTTTCTGGTTTCAGGTAGGCCATCCCGTAAGGTCCATCAATCTCGATAGACTCCCCGACCTTGAGCTGATTAAACAGCACATTCGTTCCCTTGCCTGCAGGAACATGCCTGATAATGAAATTCCAGCTACCCCCATCAGAGGGCAAATTGCACATGGAATAAGCCCTGCCACCGACCACTCCAGGCAAATGCAACAAGGCAAACTGACCCGGCAGAAAATTCGCCGGGTCAGCCGCCTGAAAACAAAACTCGGTCAGGTCATGGGTTAATCGGTTGGCCCCGATCAGCGTTGCTGAAACCCGCGTCGGCCTGAGTTTGGGCACATACTCGTCTTTCAGCCGAACTTTGATCACACAGTCGCTAATTGGCACACACTGACATGCCAGCTTACGCCCCCGCTCACGTGCTTTTTGCGACAAGCCGGGAGCCTCAGGCCAAAGCTCTTTTACTTCACCAGACACAACCTCAAACATACAGCTGCCGCAGCCACCCGAGTTGCACTCATACGGAAAACCCATCCCGCTCCGTAGCGCGCCGCCCAAAATAGTGTCTTCCACATCATTACTTTGGCAGACTGTATATTCCTCACCCGTTCCATCCACCTTGATGGTGAAATTATTACCCATGACCCACCCCGCCTTTTAGCTTGCAATAAATGCCTTTACAAGCGCCAAGGTTTTATCCAACTGTTCCATCTGCGGGATATGACCTGATGCTTCGATGATTTCAACACGCGAATTTGCAATCCGTTTTTGGAATTCTGCCGCATAGGCAACAGGAATCAGCTTGTCTTCTTTGCCCCAGATAATCAAGGCGGGCACTTTGATGCGATGGATACGCTTGGCCAAGCCTTGATCAGGGAAGGGCCAGATAAATTTAGCGACACACCCTAGCGACCATAAACTGTGTGCGACATGCTTGACCATCATTTCAGGGTCAGAAGGCGGGGTGAACATGGCCTGCGCGGCAGGAATAGACGGATCAAGGAACAGATAGCCTGGCAGATTTTCAGGCTTATCAAGGTACAGCTGGTTGGTTAACACAGGAATATCATCACGCCATAAACCAGCAGGATCAAGAGGGATGATCTTGCTGAAAATGTCCGGAAAATGCGCTGCCAGATCGCACATTAACATGCCACCAAATGATTGGCCGATTGCCACGGGACTCTTCAGGCCCAACTTGCGCAGAACCTCTTCGTAGATCAAAACGAGATCAAGAAAGGTATCCACCTTGTGAATGGCATATGGGTCGCCAAAAGTTGTCCCTGGCATTTCCGGGGCATAGACAGTGTGGGTTTCAGCCAGCTTGTCAAGAAACTGATCCCAATACAAACCAGCGGCAGGGTGAAGATAAACCAACGCCGGACCGCTACCTGCAATTTTGACACGAACATCAATTTGATCATTCCAGGCCTTGACGACTTCAGTGCGCTCCGGGCCTTTGATAACGACTTGTGTAGACATAAAATTTCTCCTGGTCTTTGTGTACGCTGCGTGAATCACGTAATCAGCGCATCATGACTGTCCATCGGGACTCTATTAACAAGATGAAAAATATAGGAGGCTATACAACCCCTAACTAACGAGGATTAACGAGCTCCGCTCGGCCACCAGCGGTTTTCCCAGTTTTCATCCTCCCAGATCCCCTTTATTTTAGGCAAGACATGTTTGGCAAGCATGTCAATATTCTTCATAACCAACTCATGCGGCATGGGACCAATATGCACCATGATAACAAGTTGGCCAATACGGAAATCCTTAATAATTTCAATCAGTTGCTGAGCAACTGTTTCAGGCCCGCCCACAATGGCGCATTGATTATCAACCAGCTCTTTGTAGTCGATCGTACGCATCCTCGGAACGATGCCAAAGTCGCCTGGATCCTTGATGATGAATTCCAGCCCCTTGATATCAACATAGCCTGGCAACCCTAACGATTGCATGGGGATAGCACCAAGGCCTGTACGGTAGCCTTGTTCAATATACGGACCGTATTCACGGTGGGCTTCTGCATCCGTTTCGCCAACAAATACCGCCTGAACAAACGACAGGCGATAGGGATTGCGGTCTTTTCCGCGCTCTTCAGCCATATCCCAATAACGGTCAAACACCCGCTTGCCGGTGAGCTTGGGGCCAAACCAGCTGAGGTACAGAAAGTTATCGTCATTGTCGATAATACCGCCCAACGTCACAGGGTTGCCAATTGCGGGAGCCCATACCGGTGGCTTATCCTGAAACGGCCGCGGCCATACATTCACTTCTGCATATTTATTGTATTTACCGTTCCACGCGAAAACTTCTTCAGAACGCCATGCCTTTTTGATCAATTCGAGATTTTCATAGAAGCGCGCGCGCGTCTCAATGGGGGGAATGCCATTGTTGCGATTGACGTCATAACTCAGACCGATCGGGAAACCCGCAACCAAACGCCCGGCACTAATCTGGTCCAGAACTGCGTACTCGGCCGCAATCCTGAGCGGCTCACGCGTCTTGGCCAATGAGCGGCCAACACAAGCAAGACCTACATCCAATCCTTCGCTTTGCGTAGCATAAGCGAGCGCGGACATCTGCAGATTAGGATTGGGAAGAATATCGTAACTTGCCTGCTCGTGTTCTGTCGTCGCCAAGCCATCGAAACCAGAGCGCGCAGCATGCATCATCTCATCCAGAAAGTGCATGTGGTCTTGATGCATCAACTTCCGATCAACCAGTGCATGGTAGGGCATCGTCGTAACAGAGTCGTATTTATCTGCGTAATCGGATGCAAAATGACGATAAGCTAATTGCTCAAAGGCGAGCACTTTCATATGAGATCTCCTGAAAAGAGGGTTTAGCGCACAAAAAATCCGCGACTCATGGGCTTATTGTCAATTTTGCTCTAACTCACCCACAGGACGCCAAGCTACTACATACCTTGCTAGTTAAGACTGCTCAACTTCCGTTTCTATCAATACATCTTCACCATCAACAATGACAGGATAAGTCCGCAAAGGAATTTCGCAAGGAAAAGACAACGGCTCGCCCGTTTTGATGCTAAAACTACCACCGTGCAAAGGGCACTCAACCACATCGCCTTCGAAATAACCATCAGTCATCATGGCGATATTGTGAGTACAAATATTGCTGGTCGCGTAATGCGTTCCATCAAGATTAAAAACAGCGATTGGATCCTTCACACCGGCCACATCAACGGGCTTCATCTCGCCCGGAGCAACATCACCTAATTTGCAAACTTTGACAAGCTTATTCATTCATCCATCCCTGATGGTTCATAGAAACAAACCCCGACCACACCGACTTAAGCAGGCCGGGCACGAAGCATACAATGTTAACGGCAAGCAGAAATCTTGTCTATATAATAGTTAACATTCATTAAAAAAATACAAACGCTAATTTGCTTAGCTCTCACGAATATGAATCTTCGTTCTATCGACTTGAATCTTCTTGTTGCTTTTCATCGGCTTTATATCGACAAAAATGTCTCGCGCGCGGCTGATAATCTTGGACTATCGCAACCCGCCATGAGCAACACACTCAAGCGCTTAAGACAACTCACAGGCGATGAATTATTCGTGCGAACCTCAACAGGCATGTCGCCCACGATCTGCGCAGACGACTTGGCCACCCCCTTAGCGGATGCGCTCGCCACCATTGAAGAAGCACTCAGCCATTTAACCAGCTTCAATCCCGCCAAAAGCAAAAGAAAATTCGTCATCTCTGCTTTTGATATTGGAGAGAGCTACTTGATGCCAAAGCTAATGGAAAAACTCGCTACAGATGCGCCAGGCGTCACCTTGCAAACAATTCGGGCAGGCGCAGGCGACTCACTCAAGCTGGCGCTTGAAGCGGGCAACGTTGATTTTGCCATTGGTCACCTTCCTCGGCTACAAGCCGGATTCTTTCAGCGTCGATTATTTCCGCAGCACTATGTCTGCGTTTTTCGTCGCGACCACCCATTAACCAGCGCCCATTTTGGCATTGCCGAGTTCCAGGCCGCAGATCATTTAGCGATAGCCACCGAAGGTAGTGATTACGAGTTCCTCGAAGACGTGCTGGCAAATGCAGCACCACACAGGAATATCCGTCTCAGCGTGCCTCACTTTTTAAGTGCGGGCTACATTTTGCGCGACACGAACTTAGTCGCAACACTACCCAACACCTTAGCCGAAATTCTTTGCAAACCCTTCGGACTGGCACAGATACCGCATCCAATCAGCCTGCCCTCCATGGATATCAATTTGCTTTGGCACGCAAAATCCCACCGCGATCCCGCCAGTCAGTGGCTGCGAAATATACTCTTTGAACTTTTCTCGAAATAGATCAAAGAACAGCATTCAACCCAGCATAATGAATCCCGGCTGACTGCGTTTGACAGCCAACCGGGTCTGCTGATATATTAGTTCGCATTAGAACTAACTGCGACATTCCCATGAAACAGGAAGCATTTCGCACAACCCTGAGAGAGTTAGTGCATTGTTACCAAGCATTTGAGGGATATGCAGGCATTCATATCCGTCAGCAAGGGCTCACCATCCCCCAATTTGATCTCCTTGTCACACTTGGCAATCGCGGCGATATGACCCCGAAAGAGCTGGTTCAGCACACACTCATTACGAAGGGAACCTTAACAGGCGTTATCGACCGTCTTCTGCTCAAGGGCTTGATTAGCCGACACCCAAGCACGATTGACAAGCGCAGCTATGCCATTAGCTTGACGCCCAAAGGACGTGCGCTGTTTGAAAAAGTTTTCCCTAGCCACTTAGCGTACATAAGCCAGGCGTTTAGCTTCTTGCCGCTGCAGGAAATCAATCAAATCCAGACAGCCCTGAAAAAATTACGTCTTGCATTTGAAACACAGAAGGCCAAGACAAAACACCCTGAAGAAAAGGCTTAGCTTCTTTTTGTTGTTTACTTTTGTTGTTTACTTCTGTTGTTTACTTCGAATAGGGCGCATGACCCAACTTGTTGAAATACTTTATGCGATTCTGAACTTCACTTCGTTGCGCCTGGTCTTTTTGAAACCAAATAGCTTCGCTAACAATTTTTCACCTTACCCCTGAAAAACTTCTTTCGATGCGTTTATCCAGAACTCACCCAACCAATGCGCCTACGTTAATCACTTTCCCTTTACCTGAACATTATGAACATCATGAAACCATCTACTCTTTCAGCGCTAACAATTTGCTTACTCAGCGCCCTGGCAGGTTGTGGGCCTAAAGGGGGTGCAGGCGGATCCGTTTCCAACAACCCTGGCGGCATGCCGCCAGCCGAGGTGGAGTACATGACGGCTGCATCAGGATCGGCCACTTTGACGCAAGATTTATCCGGCCGCATTGAAGCCTGGCGTACTGCGCAAATACGCGCCCGCGTTGAAGGCATCGTTGAAAAACGCTTATTTGTAGAAGGTTCCGACGTCAAGGCCGGGGCAACCCTATTCACCATTGACCCACGAACCTACGCAGCATCCTATCAGGCAGCCAAAGCGGATCAAGAAGCTGCGCGCTTAGTGGTTGAGCGTTACAAACCCTTGCTGGCTATCAAGGCAGTGAGCCAACAAGAATACGATGCTGCAGATGCGCGATACAAACAAACGCAAGCCGCACTTGCACGCGCTGCGCTGGACATGGAAAACACGCGCGTCCCTGCGCCTATTTCTGGCCGCATCGGCCGTGCGTCAGTCACAGAAGGCGCACTGGTTGGCCGCGGCGAAGCCACGCCACTGGCAACGATTGAGCAAATTGATCCGATTTATGTCAATTTCACCCAACCTGGCAGCGATTTACTGCGCTTGCAAGCCGCAATGAAAGCGGGCAAGCTCAAACGAGCCGCATCAAGCAAAGTGGAACTCATTCTCGAAGACGGCAGGACTTACCCGCTGCCGGGAAAAATCCTTTTCTCTGACCTCGCCGTCAGCCCAAGCACAGGCGCTGTCTCCGTCAGGGCACAATTTCCCAATCCTGAACATTTGCTCCTACCCGGCATGTTTGCACGCGTACGCTTCCCTGCCGCCATTGCAGATAATGTCATCCGCGTCCCCCAATCGGCTGTACAAACCGGGCCACAGGGTCAGTTTGTATTGCTGGTCACAGCGGATGGCAAATCTGTGCCGCAGCCGATCAAGACAGGCAGCATGGCCGATAGTGACTTCATTGTCACTGAAGGACTCAGCGGGGGAGAAAAAATCATCGTGGCCGGCTTCCAGAAGTTACGTCCCGGTGTCCCCTTTAAAGCCGTTCCGCAGCAAGAAAAACACGCTGAAGCCTCCACCAGTGCGGCATCACTGAGCGCTAAAAAGGTCCATTAACCCATGATTCCCAATTTCTTTATTGATCGCCCAGTTTTTGCTTGGGTTATCGCCATCATCATCTGCCTGGGTGGCGCATTGGCGCTCAGGAGTTTGCCAGTTGCGCAATACCCGGCGGTTGCGCCCCCCGGGCTGACTATTTCTGTCAATTATCCTGGCGCATCCGCGCAGATTGTCGAAGAGACAGCCGTAGCGCTCATCGAGCAGGAGATGAATGGTATTGAGAATCTTCAATACATGGAATCTGCCTCTGAAACCGGGACAGGCTCGATTACCTTGACATTCAAGCCAGGCACAGACATCAACTACGCGTCGGTCGAAGCACAAAACCGCATCAAGCGCGTCGAAGCCCGCTTGCCTGATGATGTACGTCGCCTGGGCGTAACGGTTGTGAAGTCAGTACGCAACTTTGTGATGTTTTTCTCGATCATCTCGCCCGACAATAGCCTGAGCTCCATTGATCTAGGCAACTACGTTGCAGCTAATTTGCTAGAACCCCTGCGCCGCGTTCCCGGCGTGGGCGAAGCCTTGTTGTTTGGCACAGAATATTCGATGAGAATTTGGCTGCAACCCGACAAGCTGTATGCCTACAAAATAACCCCCGCTGACATTTCGCGTGCGGTTAGGGCGCAAAACGTTCAAATTGCTACGGGCGAGCTCGGACAATTGCCTGCCGCGCCAGGACAAAACATCAACGCCGTTATTTCGCTAAGGGGGCGTCTTAAGTCACCTGAAGAGTTCGGCAACATCATTGTGCGCACCAACCCGGATGGTTCCACACTCCGCCTAAAAGACCTGGCACATGTAGAACTCGCGGCGCAAAGCTATGCGCGTTCAGCGCGGGTCGATGGCAAAAGCGATGCAGGCATTGCAATTCGTCTAGCGCCAGGGGCTAATGCGCTAAGTACCGTCAAGGCATCCAAGGCAAAAATGGCCGAACTCGCGCAGTTTTTCCCCAAGGGCAAGATTGACTGGATCTCCCCCTATGACACATCACGTTTTGTCGCCATCTCGATTGAGGAAGTGGTTACCTCGCTCGTGGAAGCCGTCTTTCTGGTCTTTCTCGTGATGTATTTATTCATGGGAAATTTTCGGGCAACACTCATTCCGACAATCGTGGTTCCCATCGCGTTATTAGGCGGCGCACTGGGTTTATATGCGTTCGGTTATTCCATCAACGTACTGACTTTGTTTGCCATGGTGCTTGCGATTGGTATCGTCGTTGATGATGCCATCGTAGTGGTTGAGAACGTCGAACGAATAATGACCACAGAGCGCCTCTCGCCGCGTGCTGCAACCAGAAAAGCCATGGGACAGATTACGAGCGCCATCATTGCGATCACTGTCGTGCTCTCTGCCGTCTTTTTGCCGATGACATTTTTTGGCGGTTCAACGGGGGCGATTTACCGGCAATTTGCTGTCACACTGGTCTTGACCATGGGTTTTTCAGCACTCATGGCAATCACCTTGACCCCGGCGCTCTGTGCCACCCTGTTAAAAGCGCACGAAGACCCAGGCGAAGTCATGTCGCGCGGGTTTCTGGGCTGGTTTAACCGGTTTTTTAACCGCACCACCACACGGTATGTCTCCCGCGTTTCGGGTTTGGTGAAAAAAACATCACGCATCCTTATTCTTTACGCCGTCATTATTGCCGCCACGGCTTGGCTTTTTAACAAGTTGCCGAGCAGCTTTCTGCCGGAAGAAGACCAGGGTTATTTTGTCGCCATGATTCAACTCCCGCCAGGCGCTACAGAAAATCGCACCCTGGCGGTGTTAAACCAGGTTGAGCAGTATTTCATGCAGCAGCCAGAAGTCGCGCACGTGGTTGGCGTGTTGGGGTTTTCGTTTGCGGGGAGTGGCCAAAATTCCGCCCTGGCGTTTATTACCCTCAAAGACTGGGGTGAGCGAAGTGCGCCAAACAGCACTTCCCAGGCACTGATTCGTAAAGCCAACATGACCTTTTTCAGAATCAAGCAGGCCATGATCTTTGCAATTAACCCCCCCCCCATCCCTGAATTGGCGGCCGCTGGTGGATTTGACTTCCGCTTGCAAGACCGTGGCGGCCTGGGTAGAGAAAAGCTTATCGAAGCCAGAAACATGGCCTTGGCGATGGCTTCCAAAAACGCCCATCTCACCGGCATTCGCCCGGAAGGCCAAGAGCCGGCGCCCCAACTGTTCCTGGACGTTGATCGCAGCAAAACAGAAACTTTGGGCGTGAGCATGACGGACCTGAATGACACGCTGCAATCAGCCTTGGGCGTGGCATATATCAACGACTTTGTTTTACAAGGCCGCATCCTGCGCGTGCAAATGCAAGCAAATGCGGATACACGCAAAACCGTCGATTCGATTCTGCAACTCCCCGTGCGGAATAATCGCGGCGAGATGATCATGCTCAGCGAATTGGTTTCCGCACGCTGGATTGTGGCCGCGCCCAAACTTGACCGTTATAACGGCCTGCCCGCCATGAAAATCTCTGGCGCTGCCGCACCGGGGCGCAGCTCCGGCGAAGCCATCAGCGTCATGGAAGACATTGCCGCCAAGCTACCCGCAGGCATAGGCTTTGAGTGGTCAGGGATTACCTTTGAGGAAAAACTCGCTGGCGCTGAAGCGCCGCTCCTCTTTGCGGTTTCCCTTCTGGCTGTGTTCCTGTGCCTTGCCGCGCTGTATGAGAGCTGGTCAATCCCTTTCGCTGTGATGCTGGTCGTGCCACTCGGGATTTTTGGCGCGGTAGTCGCCGTTAGCCTGCGCGGTTTGCCAAACGATGTGTATTTCAAAGTGGGCCTGATCGCCATGATTGGCCTTTCGGCTAAAAACGCCATTTTGATTATCGAGTTTGCGCGCACGTTGCAAGACGAAGGCATGGGCTTGATTGAAGCCACGCTAGAAGCTTGCCGCTTGCGCTTTCGCCCAATCCTGATGACCTCCATTGCGTTTATTGCAGGCGTCATTCCGCTAGCGATTTCAAGTGGCGCGGGGGCTGAAAGCCGCCATGCAATTGGCACAGGCGTGATTGGCGGCATGTTGACAGCGACTGTCTTTGCCGTCTTTTTTGTACCGGTATTTTTCGTCGTTGTCCGGCGATTTTTCCCTGCCAAACCCCTTCCGCGTAAGGAAACACAAGATGCGTAAGTTACCTCTGGGATCGCCAATCAGCGCCCTAGCCCCAGCACTCGCCATAGCGCTCGCGGGCTGCTCCTTTGCCCCAATCTATGAGCGCCCGGCGCTACCCGTGCCTGCGCAATGGCCCAGCAATGAAAAAGTCGGCGCTGGCGAGACGGCGACAAACCCGCCAGATTCGCCAAAGACATCGTCAGCCCAGCATCTTGCTGACTGGCATGATGTGTTTACTGATCCACGCCTGCAAAGGCTCATCGACGCAGCCCTGATTCATAACCGCGACATGCAAATTGCAGTCGCCCGCGTGACTGAAGCGCAAGCGCTGCATGGCATCGCAACTGCGGATCGCTTGCCGACGATCAATCTCGGCCTTGGCCAGTCGGCCGCACGCCTGCCCGGTGAGTTATCGCCTTCCGGGCAAAAACAAACCACACGCCGTTATGACGCCAACCTTGGCATGACGGCTTTTGAGCTGGATTTCTGGGGTCGCGTTAAAAACCTCGATGCTGCGGCGCGTGCAAGCTATCTCGCCACCGCGCAAGCCCAACAAGCTTTTCGCTTGAGCCTAATTGCAGATGTTGCCAATGCACATTACAGCTTGCAAGAACTCACCGAGCGGCAACGCATCGCTGAATCCACGCTAGAGACCCGCCAACAAAGCCGCGAGCTCATCGGCAAGCGCCGCGATGTCGGCCTCGCGGGCGACTTGGATTATCTCGCGGCCGACGGCGCTTATGAATCTGCCCGCGCAGAACTCGCCGCCATCACGCGCAGCCAAAAAGCCGCGAGTACCGCTTTAGCCTTATTGATCGGCAATACCGAGCCCAGGGCGGCAGCCACTGGCTTGCCGCCTTATCGTTCGCTGCTGGAGCAAAGCAGCTTGCCCTCGCTTGTCATCGACTTACCCAGCGAAGTCTTGTTGCGCCGTCCTGATGTACGCGCGGCAGAGCAAAGGTTACTGGCCGCTAACGCCAGCATTGGCGCGGCGCGCGCTGCCTTTTTCCCGCGTATCGGCCTGAGCCTGGCGTTTGGTTCAGCCAGCCGTACATTTTCAGGCTTGTTTGACAGCGGCACGGGAGCCTGGAGCTTTGCGCCATCGCTGGTTCAGCCTTTGTTTGATTCTGGCCGCACCCAGGCGAATGTCAGTCTTGCTGAAGCGCGCAAAGTCATCGCCGTTGCCGAGTATGAAAAGACCATACAACAAGCTTTCCGTGACGTAGCCGATGCCATGGCAGCGCGCGATTATTTGGCAGAGCAACTTGATGCCCTGACCGCCGCGGAAAAATCGCAAGCTAACCGTTTACAGCTGGTCGATGCCAGGTATCGCGCCGGAATTTCCAGCTACCTGGAATTGCTTGATGCACAACGAGAAACCTTTACCGTTCAACAAAATGCCTTGCAGGTGCGCCGTGCCCTCCTCGCCGCCACTGCGCAGCTTTACAAGGCGCTCGGGGGCGATGCCCCTGCTGGAGAACCCAGTGCAAATGGCGTACCCCAAAAAAACCACCCCCCCGGTTAAAAACTTGGCTTGCCTGCGCAAAAAAGCCGCCCGGACTCAGGCGGCTTTTTTATTGAAGCGCTGACTGCCCAAAAAGGCCACTTAAAACCCCAGCTAACCCCGCCTGGCGCCTATCGCGGGCTTCATCGCGGATTATTGCGTGGGTTATCAGGTACTCAGGGCCTCAATGGTGATGCCCATGTGCGCCGTGCACGTGGCCATGGGAAATTTCTTCCGCAGTGCCTGGCCGCACGTCGGCAATGGCGCAAGAAAATATCAAGGCAATACCCGCCAAGGGATGATTGCCGTCCACCACGACTTTGTCGTCTGCAATGTCGGTGATGGTGTAGAGCCGATCATCCTCATCGCCCCGCTCGAACTGCGTGCCCATCTCGATGTTATCGGGAAACAAGTTGCGTGGCTCAACGATCACCAGCGCCGCATCGTATTCGCCAAACGCATCTTCTGGTTGCAGCTTGACTTCTACACGATCGCCCACCGACTTGCCATGAATCTCTTCTTCGATGCGGTCAAAGATGCCGCCATAACCACCATGCAAATAAACCAAAGGGGTGCTCCCCTCATCAATCAGGTTGCCATCCGGATCCTTGACTGTGTATTCGAGTGTCACGACACTATTTTTAGCGACTTGCATGATGCTTTCCTTTACCGTTGAGATGTTGAATCAGTTTATAAACCATCGCCGCATGTCCTTTGGCGGGTACATCATAAAGCGCATGCTGGATAATGCCGTTTTTGTCGATGACAAATGTGGAGCGAATGATACAAAGTTTTTTATGTCCATCCCGCTCACGATACTGGCTCACCCCGAATCGGCTGCATACTTCGCCCTTTTCGTCCGACAGCAAAGGCATCGACAAGCCATGTTCATCACGAAAGTTGGCGTGTGAATAGCAGTCGTCACGTGAAACGCCCATCACCTGGCAACCGAGCTTGTCAAATTCGCTTTGATGATCAGAAAACTCCGTCGCTTCAATAATGCAGTTCGGCGAATTATCACGCGGATAAAAAAACAGGACTAGATCATATTTGCCGTACAAGCCATGCGAATCAACCCATTGCATATCGGCATCGGGCAACAAAAAATGGTGCGCTTTATCTCCTGTTTGCAGCATTGATTCCCTCCCGCGTTCTTCCTGCCAGATAAGGAAAACTTATTCTAGCCGAGCTCGTTTTGCCTCTTGCAACGCGCTCCGGCATTTGCGCCTAAACAAGGCATTTATGCGGCACATTACACCACTACGCTGCAATAAAGGAATGATGCGCTGTGGCCAGATACTCGTGCGAGCGCATCTCGACCAAGCGGCTTACGGTGCGTAAAAACTCGCCCGCCTGCCGTCCTTCCGTATACAAGTCTTCTGCCGCACATGCGGCGCTGATGATGAGTTTGACACGATGATCATATAAAACATCGACCAGCCAGGTAAAACGCCTTGCCGCACTCGCGTCATCCAAGGCCATCTTCGGCACATTGGACAAGATCAGCGTGTGATACTCCTCAGCCAAGGCGAGATAATCGTTTTGCGAGCGCGGCCCCTCGCATAACGTAGCGAAATCAAACCAGATAATGCCAGGCGCAACTGCCACAACCGGCAACTCCCGGCCGAGCAAACTCACGCTTCGCGCAACCTGGCTATCGCCTGGCTGGCCTGCGAGTTGCTGAAAAGTTTGCCGCAATGCCGCTTCCGATTCCGCCATGTCACCCACTAAAAACATGTCGGCCTGCTCTAAGGTACGCAGCCGATAATCGATCCCGGCATCAATTTCCATCACATCCAATGTTTCGTTCAGCAAGGCGATGGTAGGCAAAAAGTTTTGTCTTTGCAGCCCATTGGGATACAAACCGTCGGGCGGATAATTTGATGTAATGCAAAACACCACACCGGCATCAAACAGGGCTTTCATCAAGCGGCCAAGAATCATTGCATCCGCAATGTCAGAGACATGAAACTCGTCAAAACACATCAAGCGCGTTTGCCGGGCGATTTGTTCCGCCACCTTGGCCAATGGGTCAGGCTCTGAATGGTGAGCCTTCAAGGCTTGATGCACTTCACGCATAAAGGCATGAAAATGCACGCGGCGCTTTCTTTGGTACGGAACCGCGGCAAAAAAACAGTCCATCAAAAAACTTTTGCCGCGACCAACACCACCCCACAACCACACCCCGCGCGGCAGTTCCGGATGAATGAATAATTTTCTTAAGCGATTACGCCTGGCCGCCTTTAAGGCGAGCAGTTCGTCATAAAACTGCTGCAACCGGCCTATCGCCGCTAACTGCGCTGAGTCCGCTACACGATGGCGCTCAGCCAAACTTGCCTGATAAGCCTCGCGCACGCCCTCTTTAGGCACTTGAAGAATACGATAGGGCATGGCTCTACGGCCCGTAACTATTTGAGGATGCCTGCAATGGAGAAAACCTGAGGCACAGCATGCGCATGAACCGGGAAAGAAGCGCAACCCGATGTAAAAGATTGCGCTTCTTTATCCACGAAGATAGCTGCCCGTCCTGCGTTTCAATCAAAAGTGCAAAGCGCGCTTATCCACGGCCAATGCAGACTCATGCATGGCCTCAGACAAGGTCGGATGGGCATGGCAAATGCGTGCAATATCTTCTGACGAGGCATTGAATTCCATCGCCACAACCGCTTCAGCAATCAATTCTGATGCATTGTTGCCAATCACGTGCACACCCAGCACGCGGTCTGTTTTAGCGCATGCCAGCATTTTGACAAACCCAGTGGTATCGCCCTGGCCTAAAGCACGGCCATTGGCGGCGAAGGGGATCTGCCCGACACGGTATTCCACCCCTTGGTTTTTCAACTGCTGCTCTGTTTTACCGACCCAGGCAATTTCCGGATGGGTATAGATAACCCAGGGAATGGCATCGTAATTGACGTGCCCCTTTTGGCCTGCGATGCATTCAGCCACCATGACGCCTTCTTCCATGCTCTTGTGCGCGAGCATCGGCCCCGGCACCACATCGCCCACCGCCCACACATTCGGCAGGTTAGTCTTGCAGTGTTCATCCACGGCAATAAAGCCCCGGTCCGTCATCGCCAGGCCAACATCTTCCACGCCCAGATCTTGGGTAGAAGGCACACGGCCCACTGAGACAATCAGGCGATCACATTCCAGCACCTTGGTTTCATCGCCTAATTCATAGGCAATGGTGACACCTTTTTTAGTCACATCGACCTTGGTGATTTTCGCCCCCAGGTGAATCGACAAGCCCTGTTTTTGCGTAAATGTTTTCCATGCTTCTTTAGAAACAGCCGCATCGGCCGACGCGAGAAAATCCGGCATCGCTTCCAGGATGGTCACGTCCGAACCCAGGCGCTTCCACACCGACCCCAATTCCAAACCAATGACACCCGCACCTATCACGCCTAAACGCTTCGGCACCGCATCAAAAGATAATGCGCCGACGTTATCGCAAACCATTTGGTTATCCACCGGAATGTTCGGCAGATGGCGTGCTTGCGAGCCCGTGGCGACCACCACGTGGGTTGCCTCGACGCGCTCGCCGCTGACATCAATTTGCCAGCGCTCATTTTCACGGCCAATGAATTTTCCATGCCCGGGGAGCAAGGTGACTTTATTCTTCTTGAATAAGCCTTTGATTCCGCTGGTCAATTGGCTAACGATATTGTCTTTGCGCTTGACCATGGTCGCCACGTCCATTTTCACGCCGCTCGCTGAAATGCCGTGCATGACAAAAGAATGGTTCGCCTGCTCAAACAATTCGGAAGACTGGAGAAGCGCTTTGGAAGGAATGCAGCCCACGTTCAAACACGTGCCGCCGAGCCTGACTTCGCCTTTCGGGTCGGCGTAGGCTTCTGACTCAACACACGCTGTTGATAAACCCAATTGCGCCGCACGTATCGCCGCCACATAACCACCGGGCCCACCGCCGATAACGACCACATCAAATTGCTTAGCCATGAGACAACCTTTCTGAATCAATAAGTTCTAGCGCCAACACACCCCCCTAGCGGACAATGCGTTAAGCGAATATCAAATATCCAGCAATAGCCTTGCCGGATCTTCCAATGCCTCTTTCATCGTCACCAGCCCCAGCACCGCTTCACGGCCATCAATGATGCGGTGGTCGTAAGACATCGCCAGATAGTTGATAGGACGGATAACCACTTGTCCATTTTCAACCACAGGACGATCTTTGGTTGCATGAACGCCCAAGATGGCCGACTGTGGCGGATTGATAATCGGCGTGGACAGCATGGAGCCAAATATGCCGCCATTGGAGATGGAAAAGGTACCGCCCGTCAATTCTTCCAGCGTGAGCTTGCCATCCCTGGCTTTTTGGCCAAACTCGGCAATTTTTTTCTCGATTTGCGCCAGGCTCATTTGATCTGCATCGCGCAAGATAGGCACGACCAAACCACGCGGCGAGCCCACCGCAATGCCGATGTCAAAATAGCCGTGATACACAATATCGTTGCCATCAATGGAGGCATTGAGCACTGGGTACTTTTTCAGTGCGGCAACGGCGGCCTTGACGAAAAACGACATGAACCCAAGTTTCACGCCATGCTCTTTCTCAAACTTCTCTTGATACTTTTTGCGCATCTCGATCACCGGCGCCATGTTGACTTCATTGAAGGTCGTCAAAATGGCATTGGTCGCCTGGGATTGAAGCAAGCGTTCGGCCACGCGCACGCGCAAGCGCGACATCGGCACGCGCTGCTCGGGACGATTCGCGGTGATGGCGTCGGTATTGACCGCCGTCGGCTGCGGCAAGGCCGCTGCAAAAGTCGGCGCTGGCGGTACGGCGGCTAGAGCACTGGTAGCGCCCGTGGGCGCCGCCAGCTTGGCTGTACCAGTAACATCCTCCTTGAGAATCCGCCCGCCACGGCCAGTGCCTTGAACATCGGCCGCTGTCAGGCCTTTTTCATCCATGAGCTTACGCGCCGATGGCATGGCTATGGGGGTAGCGGCTGACGCTGCGGGAGCGGGAGCAGCAGGTGCTGCGGTGGCTGTTGCCGCCGCGACACCTGCAGTTGCTTCGGTATCCAGTTGCGCAATGACTTCACCAGAAACAACCGTTTCACCATTGCCTTTAATAATCTTAACAATCACCCCGGCTGCAGGTGCGGGCAACTCCAACACCACCTTATCGGTTTCAATGTCAATCAGGTTTTGATCGCGGCTAACGGCATCGCCTTCCTTGATGTGCCATGCGGACAGCGTTGCCTCGGCAACGGACTCGGATAACTGGGGGACTTTCACTTCAATCAGCATATTTTCCTCACGATGTACGTTTGTTTAGTTACTGCGAGTCTTGGATAAAGGACCAAATGCACCTTCTACCACTGCCTTTTGCTGCTCATTGTGTTTCGCGTAATAACCTGCCGCAGGGGAAGCCGAAGCCGGACGACTGACCAGGAAAAGCGCTGCCTGGTCGATCACGCTCACCAAGTGCTGGCGTGAGGCAAGCCAATACCAGCAACCTTGATTGCGCGGCTCTTCCTGACACCAAACAACCTCCTTCACCTTGGGCCATTTTTTCAGCTCTTGATCCAGATCTTTTTCCGGGAATGGATAGGCCTGTTCCAAACGAACAATCGCCGTATGGGTGATTTTTTGTTCGCGCCGATAGGCCATCAGTTCGTAATAAATCTTCCCTGAGCAGATCACCACGCGGGTGACCTTTTTAGGGTCCATCTCATCGGTCTCGCCGATGACGGTTTCAAACTTGCCCTTGGCCAGCTCGTCCAGCGAGGACACGGCATCCTTGTGGCGCAGCAAGGACTTTGGCGTAATGATCACCAGCGGCTTCCTTAGCTTGCGCAGCATTTGCCGGCGCAATAAGTGGAAAATTTGCGCAGGGGTCGTCGGGATACAGACTTGCCAGTTGTTTTCCGCGGACAGCGACATAAAGCGCTCAATCCGTGCGGAAGAATGCTCCGGCCCTTGTCCTTCATAGCCATGGGGCAACATGAGCGTCAAGCCGGATAAGCGCCCCCACTTGGCCTCGCCCGATGAAATGAATTGGTCAATAACAACTTGGGCACCATTGGCGAAGTCACCAAACTGGCCCTCCCAGACAACCAATTCGTTCGGCTCCGCAGTGGAATAGCCGTAATCAAACGCCATCACGCCTTCTTCTGACAGCACGGAATCAATCACCACGAATGGCGACTGTTTCTCATTCAGGTTTTGTAGCGGCATGTAAGTGCCATGGTCCCATTTTTCACGATTCTGGTCATGCAGCACGGCATGGCGATGGAAAAAGGTGCCACGTCCGCTATCCTCACCCGAAATCCGCACGCCAAAACCCTGCATGAGCAAAGTTGCATAGGCCAGATTTTCTGCCATGCCCCAGTCCAGCGGCAGATTGCCTTCGCCCATCGAACGGCGGTCATCAATGATCTTTTGCACCCGTGAGTGCAAGGTGAAATTCGCGGGGATAGTGGTGATTTGTTGCGCCAGATTTTTCAAGTCAGCCATCGGCACGGTGGTATTGCATTTATCCGTATAAGGCTGGCCCATAAAGGGCGTCCAATCAATCAAATACTTGTGCGCATAATTTTCCAGCACGGGGTTATAAAGCAGCTCGCCGCGATCAAGCGCAGCGCGATAATCCGCAATGACCTGCTCTGGCTCTTCCTTGGCGCAAATGCCTTGGGCAACCAGCTTTTCAGCATACAGATGGCGTGTCCCCGGATGCTGACTCACTTTTTTGTACATCAGCGGCTGGGTGACCATGGGCTCATCTTGCTCATTGTGGCCCAGCTTTCTGAAGCACACCAGATCAATCACCACATCGCGCTTGAATTCCTGCCGGTATTCCATCGCCAGTTTGGTGACAAAAGCGACCGCCTCCGGGTCATCTCCATTGACGTGGAAAATCGGCGCTTCGATCATTTTGAAAATATCGGTGCAATAGAGCGATGAGCGATAGTCGCGAATATCAGATGTCGTAAATCCAATCTGGTTATTCACCACAATGTGCACAGTGCCCCCCGTACCATAACCACGGGTTGCGGAAAAGTTCAGGATTTCCTGGTTAACCCCCTGACCCGCCACGGCAGCATCGCCATGGATCAGCAGGGGCAATACTTGCGCTCCCGTTTTATCACCGCGACGGCGCTGCCGCGCATAAACCGAGCCTTCTACCACTGGATTCACAATTTCAAGATGGGAAGGATTAAATGCCAAACTAAGATGAACCGGACCGCCTGGCGTTGCCACATCGGAAGAAAAACCCATGTGGTACTTGACGTCGCCCGCGGATAGGTCAGATGCCTTTTTGCCTTCAAACTCATCAAACAGCATCTTGGGCGATTTACCCAAAGTATTCACCAGCACATTGAGACGGCCACGGTGTGCCATGCCAATCACGATCTCCTGGACACCCAGGCTGCCTGCCACGCGGATAAGTTCGTCCATGGCCAGGATGGTGGACTCGCCGCCTTCCAGTGAAAAGCGCTTTTGCCCCACATACCGCGTGTGCAAATAACGCTCTAAGGTTTCTGCAGCCGTGATCCGCTCAAGAAAGCGCTTTTTCTCTTCTACGCTGTGTGACGGTTTTGCCCGAACGGGCTCAAGACGCGCCTGTATCCAGCGTTTTTGCTGAATATCCGCCATATACATGTATTCAGAGCCTATCGTACCGCAATAGGTCTCGCGCAAGGCTTCCAGAATCTCGCGCAAGGTTGCCGTATCTGGCAAGGCCGCAAATGAGCCTGTTTGAAAGCTCTGCCCCAGATCCGCCTCGGTAAAACCATAATGTGAAGGTTCGAGTTCAACAATAACAGGCCGTTCGCTGCGCTTGAGCGGATCGATCTGCGCCCAGCGGTTACCCAGAAAACGGTAAGCATTGATCATTTGTAACACTTTGACCTGCTTATCCTCCACACCAACGGCACGTCCAGGCGACTGCAGCAGCCCTTCTTTTGCCCGCTGGGCAAAAGAAGCAATCACTGGAAAATGCGCAACATCCGGCCCGGTATAGTTACCCGCGCCAGGCAGAATGGATAACTTGTCAAAGTAATCCCGCCATGCCGGATCGACCGACGCTGGGTTAGCAAGGTAAGCGTCATACAACTCTTCGATATAAGGCGTATTAGAACCGAATAAATAAGAATTGGACAGCATCTGCTTCATCATGGCATCACCTTCTTCGTTGTTGCGCTATGTTATTAATTAATAATTCAAAACCAACGCCACTCAACGTGCCGTCATGGAGGGCACATCGCGGCGAGCCGCACCAGTATACAGCTGGCGCGGACGGCCGATCTTGTACTCCGGATCAGTAATCATTTCTTCCCATTGCGTCATCCAGCCAACCGTGCGTGCCAGGGCAAAAATACAGGTAAACATGGAGGTTGGGATACCCAAGGCCTTTTGCACGATACCGGAGTAAAAGTCGACATTGGGATAAAGCTTCTTGCTCACAAAATACTCATCTTCCAAGGCGATTTTCTCCAAGGCTTTGGCGAGCTTGAACAAGCGATCATTCTCCAAGCCCAGTTCGGTCAAGACTTCCGAGCAGACCTTGCTCATCAGTTTGGCGCGCGGATCGAAGTTTTTATACACGCGGTGGCCAAAGCCCATGAGCTTGAAGCTGTCATTCTTGTCTTTAGCGCGGTCAATGTATTCGCCGACACGCGATACATCGCCAATTTCCTCGAGCATTTGCAGGCAGGCTTCGTTTGCACCGCCGTGTGCCGGACCCCACAGGCAAGCAATACCCGCAGAAATACAGGCAAACGGATTGGCGCCGGAAGAACCCGCCAGGCGTACGGTTGACGTTGACGCGTTTTGCTCGTGATCCGCATGCAAAGTGAAAATCACGTCCAGTGCGCGCACTAACACCGGGTTAGGCTTGTACTCTTCAGCCGGCGTGCCAAACATCATGTGCATGAAATTGGCCGTGTAATCAAGATCATTGCGCGGATGCATGAATGGCTGGCCAATGCTGTATTTGTAGGTCATCGCCACAATGGTCGGCATTTTGGCGATCAGGCGGTTAAACGATATGTTGCGATGCTCGGCATCCGAAAAGTCATGCGCATCGTGATAGAACGCCGCCAATGCACCGACAACGCCAACCATCACCGCCATCGGATGCGCATCACGCCGGAAGCCTTGATAAAACTTCACCAGTTGCTCATGCACCATGGTGTGGCGCTTGATGGTTCCCTCGAATTTTTCCTTTTGTCCGCCATTGGGCAGTTCGCCGTTTTTCAGCAGGTAGGCAACTTCCAGAAAGTTACATTGCTCCGCGAGTTGCTCGATAGGGTAACCGCGGTACAGCAACTCACCCTTGTCACCATCAATATAGGTGACTTTCGATTGGCAACTTGCGGTAGACAAAAAACCTGGGTCATAGGTAAACAAACCCGTTTTTGCGCCCATTGTCCGAATATCCACGACATCATTCCCGTGTGTACCCGACATCACTGGAAACTCAACACTCTTGCCATCAATAGCAAAATTTGCGGTACGGTTTGTACTCATGATCAGACCCTTTATGAAACTACCATTGAAGTTAAAAATTACAAGCTGGTTTTACCGTAACAAACATCACGCTTGACGTATACGTGCAACCATCTGCTCTAATTGCTTACTATCACTCGCTTTTGTACCACTGACTAATGCCCACAAATCGTAATCATCGAGCGCTAACAACTGCTGCAACCCTGTTTCATCCTCTACGCTCACCAGCTCGCCCTCACGCAACCAGAACCGCTCAAGCAGCAAATCCAGCTCGAGCAACGCTCGCCGTGATTGCCAGCGCAAACGATTCAGGCGGGTGTGCCGATCTTCAGTCATGGCTGGATTGAAAACTTAAACTGCACGCTGGACCATCATTTCTTTAATCTTGCCAATAGCCTTGGTTGGATTAAGGTTTTTTGGGCAAACATCCACACAATTCATGATGGTATGGCATCTGAACAGGCGATAGGGATCTTCCAGGTTATCCAGGCGCTCGTTGGTTGCCTGATCGCGTGAATCCGCAATAAAACGATACGCGGCCAACAAACCAGCCGGGCCGACGAACTTGTCCGGATTCCACCAGAATGAAGGGCATGCCGTTGTGCAGCAAGCGCACAAAATACATTCGTAAAGCCCGTTCAGGTCTTCACGCTCTTCTGGCGACTGCAAACGCTCACGCTCAGGCACCGGCTCATCGTTCACCAGATAGGGCTTGATTGACAAGTATTGCTTGAAAAACTGCGTCATATCGACGATCAAATCACGCACGACAGGCAAGCCGGGCAAAGGGCGCAAGACGATCGGCTTGCCTTCCGGGAACGCCGCCAAATCGGTAAGGCACGCCAAGCCATTCTTGCCGTTGATGTTCATCGCATCCGATCCGCACACCCCTTCACGGCACGAACGGCGGAAAGAGAGCGAATCATCCTTGGCTTTCAACTTGACCATGGCATCGAGCAGTTTTTTATCCATCGGATCGCACTCGACAGAAATATCCTGCATGTAAGGCTTGGCATCTTTATCCGGATCGTAACGATAGATTTTGAAGTGATACGTCCGCATAGTCAGTGGGGCATTCATGTGTCTATCCTTATTCTTAGTAGGTACGCTTTTTGAGTGCGATGCTATCAACGGTCAGTGGTTTCATTTGCACCGGCTTGTATTCAAGACGGTTACCCTCACGATGCCACAAGGTGTGTTTCAGCCAATTCGCATCATCACGACCATCCGGGGTGAGTTCCGTGTCATGGGCATCATCCCGCACATGCGCCCCGCGCGACTCTTTACGGGCTTCGGCCGACACCATCGTCGCTTTTGCCACCTCGATGAGGTTATCCAGCTCCAGCGCTTCGATACGCGCCGTATTGAAGACCTTGGACTTATCCTTGATCTCAGTCTGGGCAACTTGCTCAGCCACTTCGAGAATCTTTTCCACACCCTCCTTGAGCAAATGACCAAAGCGGAAAACGCCAGCATGCTTTTGCATTGTGCGTTGCATTACCGCACGCGTCTCATGCACGTTTGCGCCATTCTTTTGATTATTCAAGCGCTCAACCCGCGCCAGCGATTTATCAATCACATCCAGCGGCAAGGGCTTGTGCGCCCTCACATTTTCACGGATGGATGCCACTGCAGCTTCACCAGACGACTTACCAAACACCAGCAAGTCCAGCAAAGAATTCGTTCCCAGGCGGTTTGCGCCATGAACCGAAGCACATGCGCACTCGCCGGCCGCATAAAAGCCTGGCACAGGTACGGATACATCATTACCCTGCGAGACAACAACCTGACCATAACGGTTGGTGGGAATGCCCCCCATTTGGTAATGGCATGTCGGCACAACCGGCAGATACTCTTTCAAGCAATCGACACCCGCAAATTGAAGGCCAATCTCATGGATGCTGGGCAAGCGCTTGAGAATCACTTCGGGGTCAAGGTGCGTTAAATCAAGATACACGTAATCCTTGTAAGGACCCGCACCGCGACCCTCGTTGATCTCGGTCAGCATGGAGCGGGAGACCACGTCGCGCGAGGCCAGATCTTTTGCATTCGGCGCATAGCGCTCCATGAACCGTTCGCCATCGGCATTCCGCAAAATGCCGCCTTCACCGCGCACGCCTTCCGTAATCAACACACCCGCGCCCGCCACACCTGTCGGGTGGAATTGCCAGAACTCCATGTCTTCCAGTGGAATGCCTGCACGGGCGGCCATACCCAGGCCATCGCCGGTATTGATGAAAGCGTTGGTTGAAGAATGGTAAACCCGGCCTGCGCCACCTGTGGCAAAAATGGTCGCCTTGGCATGAAAGGCCACAATTTCACTGGTTTCCATATCCATGGCAACGACCCCCAGCACTTCGCCTTCGGCATCGCGAATCAAATCCAGTGCCTGCCACTCGACAAAAAACTGCGTATTGACCTTGACATTGCGCTGATACAGGGCGTGAAGCATGGCATGTCCTGTGCGGTCAGCCGCAGCGCATGAACGGCGCACAGGCTTTTCGCCAAAGTTGGACATATGCCCGCCAAAGGGCCGCTGATAAATCTTGCCGTTATCAACGCGGTCAAATGGCATGCCGTAGTGCTCAAGCTCAACCACCGCCTGGTTGGCCTGGCGGCACATGAACTCAATCGCATCCTGGTCGCCCAGCCAGTCCGACCCCTTGACGGTGTCATACATATGCCAGTGCCAGTTATCTTCTTCCGAATTACCCAAGGAAGCCGCCACCCCCCCTTGCGCCGCAACAGTATGCGAACGCGTGGGAAATACCTTAGTCAGCACAGCTGTCTTCAAGCCAGACTCGGAGAGCTGCAGCGCAGCGCGCAAGCCAGCGCCACCCGCGCCGACAACAACAGCATCAAATTTACGAATGGTATAAGTCACTCTTACAGCCTCCAGATAATCTGAATTGCCCAGCCTGCGCAACCAATGAGCATCAGCAATGTCAGCACATGCAACACGATACGCACACTGGTTTGCTTGATGTAATCCATCCAGATGTCACGCACCCCAACCCAGGCGTGGTAGCCCAGGCTCAAGATAAACAAGAAACTAATCACCCGCACCAGACCGCCGCGCATGAAAGCCAGCCATGCCTCGTGCGAACTGGCAGCGCCACACAAAACTGCCACAAATATAACCACAGCATAAATGGCCATCAGCACAGCGGTAATCCGCTGCGCCATCCAGTCTTTTAGCCCGTAATGAGCGCCTACGACCATACGTCCCATCTTAATAAGCTCCAAAAAGTTTGAGGCCAAACACCAAAGTCAGCACCCAGCTCACCACCATCACCGCCATAGCGGATGACCGCGCTTGTGCCTTTTCAACACCCACGTGAATATCAATCAGCAGGATGCGCAGCCCCATGCAAAAATGATGCAAAAAAGCCCAGATCAAACCCAGCAGCACCAGACGCACCAGCACGTTACCGGTGATGCCATTAAACAAAGCCACACCTTCTGGCGTTGTCGATAGCGACAACTGCAACAGCCATATCAGCAGCGGCAACATCAAAAACATGCCTGCACCACTGACGCGGTGCAGAATGGACGCGTAGCCCGATATGGGCAAACGAATGGCAGCCAGGTCCAGAAACTTTGGCCGCGGCTTCCTTGGTTGATTCATTGATGACATACGATGCAATCCCCTTTCTATATTCCAAATACTTCAAAACATCCTAGCGCAAGGCTAGCCTGACTACCTTCTGGCCATCACAGCCCATACACCACTCATCCCAGCTCATTGAAGTAGCAATGCGACTGCGTGGAATACAAGCCGCGCCGCCACTCCACCGGCTGATCTGCGTACGAGAAACTCAAGCGCTCAACCGACAGCAACGGACTGCCTTCCTCGACGTGCAACAACTCCGCGCTTGACCGGTCTGCCGCTACGGCGCGCAATCGCTCCTCGGCGCGCACCATGCGCACACCGAAACGATCTTCAAAAAAACTGTACAGGGAACCGTTATAGCCTTTGAGCATATCGAGCGTGATGGCGCCAAAAATCGCACCCGGCAAATAAATCTCATCCACCACAATAGGCCGCCCAGCAAACTGCAGGACGCGGCGAACCACAGTGATGGGATCCCCCACCTTGATCGCCAGCATGCGAGCAGCCTCGACACCCGCCTTCGCGCGCCAGCATTCCAACGGAACGCTCTTGGCTTGCTGCATTTCACCATTGAGTGGCATCAAGCGCAGGAAACGAAAGAATGCACGCGGATCGTCATGGGTGGCGACAAACGTCCCCTTGCCTTGCCGCCGCACCAATAAATGCTCAGCCGCCAGCTCATCTATCGCCTTGCGGACCGTGCCCTGACTGACCGAAAAGCG
>DILC01000021.1 GCA_002424865.1 Rhodocyclaceae bacterium UBA5602
AAATCGCATCAATGCTGTCTATGGGTATCATAGACAGCGCGGTAATCGCTAATTTCAATAAATACCAAGGACAACCCATCATGCAAAGTACCCTGGAGCAACGCAACATCGACATCGTGCGTAATTTCTGTGCCGACTGGAGCAAATGCGCTAATCAGGCACTCCTGCCCTATTTCACTGAAGATGGGGTCTATCACAACATGCCGTGGACACCGCTCAAAGGGCATCTAGCCATTGGTGATTTCCTCGCCCCCTTTTGGCCTGCACTGGATAGCCTGGTTTTTGAAGTACTGAATATCGCCGCCAACGGCAAGATCGTGTTCACCGAACGCGTAGACCACTTCCGTTTCAAAAATGGCGGCAAGCTCGACTTGCCGGTAAATGGCATATTCGAGCTGACAGAAGATGGAAAGATCGCCCACTGGCGCGAATACTGGGATCTTGCCGACTGGGTTCGCCAGGGCGGACCGACCTAACGCTCATGGCAAGTAAAAATGCCACCCGCTGATGATGAAACACGCGAAAGGCGGCATCAAGGCTCGCCCGCGCCCAGCCGCAAGGCGAGACACGGCTGGCTTTGCACAGCCAGTCGGCGGCGGCGCGACGCAGGCGCCGCGGTGAGGCTTCCCATAAAAATTCATTCGCGTTTTAACCGCGCAAACGCATCGGCCATTGCGCCGCCGGGTTGTGCGGGCGATGGGGATTGGCGGCTCGCGGGCTTTTTCCCTTGTTCAGGGCGTCTGGCCGCCGTATCGCCAACGCCGACTTTTTTTGCCTGACCCGGCTCATCGCCCAGGCGCATGGTCAGCGCAATGCGCTTTCTCGCCAAATCCACTTCCAGCACTTTCACCTGCACCACATCACCCGCTTTAACCACGTCATGCGGGTCTTTGACGAACCGGTCGGCCAGCGCCGAGACATGCACCAGGCCGTCCTGATGCACGCCGATATCCACAAAAGCGCCGAAGTTAGCCACATTGGTGACCACACCTTCCAGCCGCATGCCGGGCGTGAGGTCTTTCATGCCTTCAATGCCCTCCTTGAAGCTGGCGGTCTTGAACTCGGGACGCGGGTCGCGGCCGGGTTTTTCCAGTTCTTTCAAAATGTCCTGCACGGTGGGCAGGCCGAATTTCTCATCGACGTATTTTTTCGCTTCGATCTTGCGCAGATGATTGGCGTCGCCCATGATCTCGCGCAGCGAATTTGCCTTGATGTCGGACAGAATCCGCTGCACCACCGGGTAGGCTTCCGGATGGACGGCGGACGCGTCCAGCGGATTGTCGCCATTCATGATGCGCAAAAACCCCGCCGCCTGCTCGAAGGTTTTATCCCCCAGACGGGGCACCTTGAGCAGCTCGGCGCGCGACTTGAAGGCGCCATGGGCGTCGCGATGGGCGACGATATTGCTGGCCAGCGTGGCATTCAAGCCCGAAATACGCGTGAGCAGCGGCACGCTGGCCGTATTCACATCAATGCCAACGGCATTGACGCAATCTTCCACCACCGCATCAAGGCTCTTCGCCAGCCGGATCTGGTTGAGGTCATGCTGATACTGGCCAACGCCGATGGATTTCGGGTCGATTTTCACCAGTTCAGCCAGCGGGTCCTGCAAACGGCGGGCGATGGAAACCGCGCCGCGCAGCGACACATCCAGTTCAGGAAATTCCCTGGCCGCCAGTTCCGAGGCGGAATACACCGAAGCACCCGCTTCAGAGACCACCACGCGGGTGAGCCCCAATTCGGGATGACGTTGCGCCAATTCACCGGCGAGTTTTTCGGTTTCGCGGCTGGCGGTGCCATTGCCGATGCTGACCAACTGCACGCCATGGCGCTGGGCCAGCTGGCGCAAGGTAGCCAGCGAGCCTTCCCAGTCGCGGCGCGGTTCATGCGGATAAATGGTGGCCGTATCCAGCAGCTTGCCCGTGGCGTCCACCACGGCCACCTTGACGCCCGTGCGGATGCCGGGATCCAGCCCCATCACGGTTTTAGGGCCTGCCGGGGCGGCGAGCAGCAAGTCATGCAGGTTGCGGGCAAAGACGCGAATGGCTTCTTGCTCGGCGCGCTCGCGCAGCTGCAGCATCAATTCGCTTTCCAGATGCAGCGAGAGCTTGACCAGCCAAGTCCAGCGCGCCGTTTCCAGCAGCCATTTATCGCCCGCACGGCCTTGATCCGCAAAGCCGGCATGACGGGTCACGATAGCGATGCAAGGCGAACTCTCTGGCGGGTCGCGCAGCTCGGATTCTGTCTTGATCGCCAGGCGCAGCATGTCCTCATTGCGGCCACGGAACATCGCCAGCGCGCGATGCGAGGGCACGGTGTTGAGCGGCTCCTTGAAATCGAACCAGTCGCGGAACTTGGCGCCTTCCGTCTCCTTGCCCGCCACGACGGTCGACACCAGCAGCGCGTTATCCACCAGAAACGCACGCAACTTTTCCAGTAGCGCCGCATCCTCACTGAAGCGTTCCATCAAAATCTGCCGCGCGCCATCCAGCGCAGCTTTCACATCCGGCACATGCTTTTCCGGCGGCTCGGTGGCCAGGTTGAGATATTTTCCGGCCTCCTCTTCAGGACTCAGCGCCGGGTCATTCACCAGGGCATCGGCCAAGGGCTCCAGGCCTGCTTCACGCGCCATTTGCGCCTTGGTGCGGCGCTTGGGCTTATAGGGCAGATACAAATCCTCCAGGCGCTGCTTGGTCTCGGCAGCGGCAATGTCAGCGGCCAGTTGCGGCGTGAGCTTGCCCTGCGCTTCAATGCCCTGCTGAATCGCGCTGCGGCGATCTTCCAATTCACGCAAATAAGACAAGCGCTCGTCCAGGAGGCGCAGCTGCGTGTCGTCCAGGTTGCCAGTAGCCTCCTTGCGGTAGCGGGCAATAAAAGGCACGGTGGCGCCTTCGTCAATGAGCTGGATGGCGGCAGCCACTTGGGCCGGACGGGCGTTGAGTTCGGTGGCGATGCGTTGTTCGATGGAAGGCAACATAAGGAGCGGCGGAAAATAAAAACAGGGCGCGCACTATGCCTCAGAGAAGCCTGGCTGGCAATGGCTTGACAGCTTGGATTAACATCCTGGCCATTGTGCACGGTAATCTGCGCCTCTTCATCAAGGAGAATTGATATGGCGATGGACGCAATCGACTTCTACATCCAGGGCGACGACATGCAGTTCGTCGAAATCGAGCTGGACCCTAACGAGGCGGCGATAGGTGAAGCGGGCAGCATGATGTACATGGAAGACGGCATTACCATGGATACCATTTTCGGCGATGGTTCAGCCAAGCATAGTGGCGTACTGGGCTCCCTGCTGGGCGCGGGCAAGCGGCTGATTACCGGCGAATCGCTGTTCACGACGGTGTATGTCAATACAGGGCAAGGCAAAAGGAAAGTGGCTTTCGCTGCGCCTTACACGGGCAAGATCATTCCGTTCGACCTGAAAAAATACGGTGGCGCGATGATCTGCCAGAAGGATGCCTTTCTGTGCGCCGCCAAAGGCGTATCGCTCGGCATTGCGTTCCAGAAGCGCCTGGGTGCGGGCTTTTTTGGCGGCGAAGGTTTCATCATGGAAAAGCTCGAAGGCGACGGCATGGCCTTTGCGCATTCGGGTGGCATGGTGATCGAACGTCCGTTGGCCGCGGGCGAAACCTTGCGGGTGGATACCGGTTGCGTGGTGGCCTATACGCCCGGCGTGGATTTCGACATCCAATTTGTCGGCGGTATCAAGACGGCGATGTTTGGCGGCGAAGGCTTGTTTTTTGCGGTGTTGCGCGGGCCGGGGACGGTCTGGATACAGTCCCTGCCGTTTGCGCGGCTGGCCTCGCGCATCTTTGCCGCAGCGCCGGTGGCCAAAGGCGGCAGCGGACGCGGTGACAATGAGGGTGGCTTGTTGGGGACGATTTTTGGCGGCAAGGATTAAGCTGCTGGAGCAAACGGGCAAAATAAATACCGATTCATCCTTGCGTCATCAACACAACAACAACGTCAGGAGTTAGCCATGGCCAGTAAAAGCAGTTTTTTCAAGGATAATTTTGTATTGATTGTCGGCCTCACGCTGCCCGTGCTGCTGATGCTGGGCTTCATGCTGGCGAGTAGCTTGCCGAATATCAATGCGGATCCGCCGCAACATGATTTTGTATTTGCCGTACCTGTCGGCGGCGACAAGATCCCCATTTCACTGCAACTGACGGTTGGCAAGGACAGCATCCTGCGGGCACAGTACACCCGTAACGCCACCCGGGCAGGCTACAGCTACAACAGCTGGAAAAAGCTTTATGTCTTTGAAGCCAGGACGCAAAAAGTACGCGAACTGCCCTTGCCCTATCCAGACAACATGGAAGAAATCAAAACCGTCCGGACAGAAATCGTCGACGCGACAAAAACCATGAAACTCGACACCACGCTGGAGTCGCCCGACGGCTATTCGCTGTCATACGATGGCTACAGCCGTAGCGGGCTGGTGGGTGATCTTTTTATCGGTGGCCGTTACCGCAGCGAGCCGCGCCTCAGAAAAGGCAGAGCCTCGGTCAAGCTGATCAGCAGTAACAGCCAGGTTCCTTTTTATTACGGCAGCGTCGAATTTATTGGCTGGTCAGTGGGAAGCATCCCGCCAAGAACCCAGGCACCGGGTGGCCGGCAATGAGCGCCCAGCAAGACGCGCTGATTGAGGTTGTCGACCTCATAAAACGCCATGATCTCCGCATTGAAGCGATCGCAGCGGCGCTGAACAATGAAGGCACCTTGCGGACAGAAAAATCCGCCAGCATCCTGTCGCGGCTGTTTGGCTATATCGGCGGCATTTTTGTTTTTGCGGGCATCGTGATTTATGTCTCCATGCAATGGGGTGAACTGAATGCTGCCAGCCGCATTATTCTGACGCTAGGCACGGGCTTCAGCGCTTTCATCATGGCCCTGGTGTGCACGAGCGACGAAAGATTTGAAAAGGCGGCAACGCCTCTCTTCCTGGCCGCGGCCGTTCTGGAATCCACAGGCATTTTGGTCACCCTGAAGGAATTTTCACACGGCGGCGACCCCGCCTACGGCCTGCTGTTTTTACATGCGGTGATGGCGATTCAGCAAGGCTGCGCTTTTTACGCCAGGCAACGCACTGTGCTCACGCTGACGACAAGCTATTTTGCCGTGGGCTTTTTCTCGATTGCATTCGATCTGCTGGAAGTCGAGCGGCATTTGATCGGTATCGTCATCGGCCTGTCCCTGCTCTGCATCGGCTGGAGCATGGACGGCTCCCGCCACAAGCCCGCCGCAGGGCTGGTTTACTTCTTTGGCTCGATATTATTTCTTGGCGCCAGTTATGACTGGCTGAGGGACATGCACATCGACATCGTTTTCATGGCCCTCGCGGGCGGCATGCTATTTCTCTCCACGGTTGCCCGCTCGCGCACCCTGCTGTTTGTTGCCACGCTCGCACTCATCGGCTATATCGGCAAATTCATGGCAGAACACTTTGCGCATAATCTTGCGGGTCCCGTGGGGTTGATGCTCGCTGGTTTTCTGCTGATCGGGATGGGCGCCCTGGCCGTGCGCATCAACAAAAAATACATCACCGATAAAAAATAACCCCATCTCCTGCGCCTGGCCCGCTGCATTGCCAGTGCCAGTGCGCAGCCATCCACTACGGGCAAGGCACAGGACGCCTTGCAACATCCACCTTCAATTGACGTGTTGGCCGACTTTTTCCAGCACGGGCGTTGTAACATCAGTGGCTAACGGATCATATACCGCCAAGCTAGGCATGCCCTTTAACCAGGTCAGTTGCCGCTTGGCCAGCTGGCGCGTGGCGAAAATGCCGCGGTCGCGCAGTTCGGCTTGCGGGATTCGGCCTTCAAGCATGTCCCACACCTGACGGTAGCCCACGCAGCGCATCGAGGGCAGGTCGGCATGCAGGGTGTATTTTTGTCTTAATGCGTCCACCTCATTGACCAAACCCTCAGCAATCATCGCGTCAAAGCGCAGGGCAATGCGGCGATGCAATTCGCTGCGGTCTTGCGGCGCCAGCGCGAGCGTCAGGCTGTTGTATGGCAAGGCTGGTTTTTCCTGCGCGGCGAACAGGCTATCCAGCGTCTGCCCGGTCAGGCGCGTGAGCTCGATGGCGCGCTGGATGCGCTGGGCATCGGTAGGTTTTAGCCGTGCGGCGGTTTGCGGGTCGACTTTGGCAAGTTCCGCGTGCAGCGCTGGCCAGCCCTGCTCGGCTGCTTGCTGGTCTATCGCCGCGCGCAATTCGGGGTCGGCATCGGGCAAATCGGCCAGCCCTTCTTGCAGTGCTTTAACGTACAGCATGGTTCCGCCAACCAGCAAGGGGATGCGCCCACGCGACGTGATGTCAGCCATTTCACGCAGCGCATCGGTGCAAAAGCGCGCGGCAGAATAACGTTCTTCCGGCGTGATGAGGTTGATCAGGCGATGCGGAAATTACGCCTGCCTCGCGGCATCCGGCTTGGCGGTGCCGATG
>DILC01000016.1:0-4130 GCA_002424865.1 Rhodocyclaceae bacterium UBA5602
GCGTCCTTCGCAGCAAGGCCCTAACCCGCGCCAACACAGGGGGGACGGGCGAAAAAAAACCAACCGAGAGCGATTGGTTTTCAAAATAATGGTGGAGGTGAGCGGGATCGAACCGCTGGCCTCGACGTTGCGAACGTCGCGCTCTCCCAACTGAGCTACACCCCCTGAGCGCTTTTGATTATAACCAAGCTCGGTGCGGTTTTCGCGCTGGGGGTCGCGGCGCTTTGTTTTTAGCCCTTACTGCCCGCTGCAGCGCGCATCAGGCGATCGGTGGCGGCAAGCCAGGCCGGATCGTTCGGGGGGTGGGCAACGAGGATGACATCGCAATTTGCGGCATCGAGCGCCCGCAAGTTGGCATAAAGCGACTGCGCAAATTGCGAAAAGTCGGCGCTGGCGACACGGCAGACCAGTTGCGGATGCGCGGGCAGGTTGTCTGTGGTGGCAAGAGCGGCAACGCGCTGGCCGAGTTGGAGGCGGGTATTGACAGCAGCGCTGAGCCCGTCCATCGGGACGATTTTTAATGGCGTGCGCGGGGCGTAGTGGGCGGACAAGCTGCCGGAGACGCGGGGCAGGTTGGGTTCGCCGCCCGTTTTTTCCTGCGCGCTTTTGTGTGCGGTTTTCCCGGTGCGCCCGTTGTGCGATGCTTCGCTTCCTTCATCGCCTGGCTGGGTGCTGTCTTGCAGGGGGCGGCGCAGGATGGCGCTCAGTGTTGCGGCGCTCAGCGCGCCGGGGCGCAGAATGCGTGGCGTAGCCGAGGTGAGGTCCAGTATGGTGGATTCAATGCCGACGCGGCAGGCGCCGCCGTCCAGGATCATGGCGACGGGATGTTCCGTGTTGCCGCCGAGCTCTTCTTCTACATGTGCGGCGGTGGTGGGGCTGATGCGGCCGAATTTATTGGCGGATGGCGCGGCGATGCCGCTGCCGAATTCGCGCAGCAAGGCCAGGGCGACAGGATGGTCGGGCACGCGCACGCCGATGGTGTCCTGCCCGCCGGTGACTAAGTCGGGTACGTCAGGATGGCGCTTGAGGATGAGGGTGAGCGGTCCGGGCCAACAGGCTTGGGCGAGTTGGTAGGCGGACGCTGGAATGTCCGTTGCCCATTGGGGCAGGTGGCTTGCATCGGGCAAATGAACGATCAGCGGGTGATCCGCCGGGCGGCCTTTGGCGGCGAAGATTTTGGCGAGCGCTGCAGGGTTGCGCGCGTCCGCGCCCAGGCCATAAACCGTTTCGGTGGGCAAGGCGACGAGCTCGCCGGCACGCAGCAAGGCGGCTGCGCGGGCGATGTCATTCATCGCTTGAGCGCGCGAAACCCAATGTCATGACGGTATTGCATGCCATCAAAGTGGATCGGGGCGAGCGCGGCGTAGGCGTTTTTCTGCGCTTCCTTGATGCTGTCGCCCAGCGCTGTCACGCACAATACGCGCCCGCCTGCGGTGATGGTTTGCCCATGGTCGTTTTTTGTGCTGGCGTGAAACACGTGGCTGGTCGGGTTTTTCGACACGGCAGTCGAGGTTTCCGAGCTTGCTGCGGGCAGGCCGTGGATCACATCGCCCTGGCGCGGCGTGGCCGGGTAGTTGGCCGCGGCCATGACTACGCCCAAGGCCACACGCCTGTCCCATTCAGCATCGGCTTGATCCAGCCTTTCATCAATGGCGGCGTCCACTAGCGTGATGAGGTCGGTTTTCAATCGCATCATGATGGGCTGGGTTTCCGGGTCGCCCATGCGGCAGTTGAATTCCAGCACGCGCAAGCTGCCATCGGGGCGGATCATCAGCCCGGCGTAAAGAAATCCGGTGTAGATAATGCCGTCAGCGGCCATGCCGTTGATGGTCGGCATGATGACTTCGCGCATCACGCGGGCGTGAATCTCGGGGGTGACTACAGGCGCGGGGGAGTAGGCGCCCATGCCGCCGGTATTAGGGCCCGTGTCGGCGTCGCCCAGGCGCTTGTGATCCTGGCTTGTGGCCAGCGCCAAGGCATGCTTGCCGTCGGCCATGACAATGAAACTGGCCTCTTCGCCATCCAGGAATTCCTCGATCACCACGCGCGCGCCCGCATCGCCCAGCTGATTGTCCGCCAGCATGCTGTCCACCGCCGCGTGGGCTTCGGCCAGGCTCATGGCCACCACCACGCCTTTGCCTGCGGCCAGGCCATCGGCCTTGATGACAATCGGCGCGCCTTCCTGGTCGATGTAAGCGCGGGCTAATGCAGCGTCTGTGAAAGTCTGGAACCTGGCGGTGGGAATCTTGTGGCGGCTCATGAAGCGCTTGGCGAAGTCCTTCGAGCTCTCCAGTTGCGCGGCGGCCTGGGTGGGGCCGAAAATACGCAGCCCCTTGGCGCGAAACACATCCACAATGCCAGCGGCCAGCGGCGCTTCAGGGCCGACGATGGTGGCGTGAATTTTTTCGCTTTGGGCAAACTCGGCCAGGGCGTGAATATCCGTGATCGGGATGTTGGTTACGCCCGGTTCGCGCGCCGTGCCGGCATTGCCCGGGGCGACGTAAATGTGTTGCAAGCCGGCGGTGTATTGCAGCCGCCAGGCCAGGGCGTGTTCACGGCCGCCTGAGCCGATGACGAGGAGTTTCATGGTGCGACTTTCGAGGTTGGGGAGAGGGTGCCGAGATGCCACTTCAGCCAGAAAAAGAGGATGTTTCCATAGCCTTTGCCGCCTGGCAAAAAGGCGGTTTCCAGTGAGGCATTGCGGTAGTCAACGGAGCCTATGGGCAAGATGAGCGGCACGGGGGTGTAAGCGCCAATATCGCTGCGCGTGGTAAAGCCTGCCGTGTAGCCCAAGCCGACTTTTGTTTCCGGGCTTAAGTTCCAGTAAGTCTTCCAGCCATAACCCGCCAGCCATTCAGGCTTGAAGTGCGAATCCTGAAAACCCACGGCATACAGCCCGTGCCAGTTGCCTTTTTCGTCAAAGCGGCCATGGCCATAGCCCAGGCCAAAGGTGTTTTCCTGGTAGCTGTCGATTTTTTCTTGCGTATAAGCCCAGCGCATATGGTAGGTGTGCACTGGCACATAAAACTCGGGCGCGCCTTCTTGTGCGGTGGCCGTGACTTGATTGGCCGCGCGCGCCAACCAGCCGCGCAGGGTGGTTGGCTCGGTAGCGGCCAGGGAGGGTGCCATGCCCAGCAGCCCGCCAATGGCGAAAAATGGGCGTAACCCGAGGCGCCGGGAGGGGGGGGGCGGCGGCGGGTTCATTCTGGCAAGCTTATTGGGCGGCCATGGCAAGAAAGTCAATGCCGGAAATGCCGCATGCCGGTGAGCACCATGGCAATGTTCTGCTCATCCGCTGCGGCAATCACTTCGGCATCGCGTACCGAGCCGCCGGGCTGGATCACGGCGGTCGCGCCTGCCTGGGCGAGGACGTCCAGGCCGTCGCGGAAGGGGAAGAAGGCGTCGGACGCCACGACGGAACCGGCCACTGTCAGGCCATTGTTTTCAGCCTTGATGGCGGCGATGCGCGCCGAGTCCACGCGGCTCATTTGGCCGGCGCCCACGCCGACGGTCATGCCGTCTTTGCAATACACGATGGCGTTGGATTTCACATGCTTGGCTACGCGCCAGGCAAACAGGAGGTCGCGCAATTCGTCAGCGGTGGGCTGGCGGCGGGTGGCAATTTTCAATTCTTCCGCCGTGATGCGGCCGTTATCGGCCGTTTGCACCAACAGGCCACCACCGACGCGCTTGTAGTCGAAAGTTTGCGTAGCATTTGCATCTGGCGCCGTATCGGCAGCGCCGACTTTTCTGATTTCCAATACGCGCAGATTTTGTTTGGCGGCGAATATGACCCGCGCAGCCGGGGTGACTTCCGGCGCGATGATGACTTCGGCAAACTGCCCGGCAATGGCTTCCGCTGCCGCTTCATCTATCGCCACGTTAAAGGCGATGATGCCGCCAAAGGCCGAGGTCGGGTCGGTCTTGAAGGCCTTGCGGTAAGCTTCAATAGCGCTGCTGCCAATGGCCACGCCGCACGGGTTGGCGTGTTTGACGATGACGCAGGCGGTCTCGCCGGCAAACGCCTTGACGCATTCCCAGGCTGCATCGGCGTCGGCAATGTTGTTGTAGGAAAGCTCCTTGCCCTGCAATTGCCGGTAGCTGGCGATGGTGCCAGCCGGCGTGTTGGG